>NZ_JAWRYI010001599.1:0-238 GCF_046534705.1 Pseudomonas sp. SIMBA_068 | reverse complement strand
AATATTATTAGGTGCAGACTCAATGCTTAAGTGTAATATTTCGTCAAAAAAGGTATTAATTAAAAAAAAGGCAAAACTTGCGACCACTAAAAACTTTAAAATAACTTTAATAAGCTCTACCGCAGATTGTGGGCCAAACATGCGTTTAAAGCCTTTAAATGGAGACATTTTACTTGCTTTAGGAGCGGCTGCTTGCCAACTAAAATTAAAGCCACCTAGTAAAGTATTACCTATAATG
>NZ_JAWRYI010001598.1:0-238 GCF_046534705.1 Pseudomonas sp. SIMBA_068 | reverse complement strand
CGTATAAAAACTTGGATTTTGGATGATAAAATCACCGTTGATGGCGAAATATTAAACACACCGCGTACAAAACTGTTAGGCGGTGAAGTGTTAAATGTTGAAACAACCATTGAAGCACCGCGTGAATATCTTGCACAAAATATCGACTTAAACATTCTTTATGAAGATGACCATATTTTAGTTATTAATAAACCTATGGGATTAGTGGTTCATCCTGGTGCTGGTAACCCAGATGGCA
>NZ_JAWRYI010001597.1:0-238 GCF_046534705.1 Pseudomonas sp. SIMBA_068 | reverse complement strand
GCTGACTCTGGACGGCTCGCCCCAGGGCAAGACGGCCTGGCTGCGCCAGCCCTACTTCAAGCCGCCCCAGGGCCAGGACGCCAGCTATGCCGGCTACGGCGTGGTCAAGGACGCCGACGCCCTGGCCATCTATAAAGAGGCCCTGGCCAACCGCTGGCAGATCCTTTCCCACACCAACGGCGACCGCGCCATCGACCAGTTGCTCGGTTCCATGCATGCCGCGGAACAGGCCTACCCC
>NZ_JAWRYI010001596.1:0-238 GCF_046534705.1 Pseudomonas sp. SIMBA_068 | reverse complement strand
AAACAGGCCAGATTTCTTATCTTTCAACCATAAAGCGGACTTAACCGCGCCATTTGCAAAGGTCATACGGCTTGAAGCCTTGTGGGTTATCTCTACGCGCTCGCCAATATCTGCAAACATCGCAGTATGCTCACCGACGATGTCGCCCGCGCGTACTGTCGCAAAACCGATGCTCTGCGGCTGGCGTTCGCCGGTGTGGCCCTCACGCGTATAGACCGCATGCTCATCCAGTTTCCAC
>NZ_JAWRYI010001595.1:0-238 GCF_046534705.1 Pseudomonas sp. SIMBA_068 | reverse complement strand
CCGTGGGTGGTGCGTCCGCTCTATCAGGGGCAGCGTCGTTTCCATCCTTTCCTCGGGGGTTCCGTCGTCCTGATGGTGCTGCTGGTCATCGGTCTCTGCTTCTACGATCCGCTGCCGCAGCAGGGCGCCATTAATACGCCGCGCAACGCCTCTGCGACCGGCGGTGCCGCTGAAGAGTGGAGCGCCTATGGCGGAACCACAGATGGCCAGCGCTTTTCGGCGCTGAAGCAGATCACTA
>NZ_JAWRYI010000176.1:0-342 GCF_046534705.1 Pseudomonas sp. SIMBA_068 | reverse complement strand
AACAGCGTCTGCTGGGCAAACTGGCGCAGGCGTTCGCCTGCTTCTGTCAGCGTCACGGTGCGGTTATCGCGCAGAAACAGCGCATGGCCGACATCTTCTTCAAGCCGCTGGATCTGGCGTGACAGCGTGGAAGGGCTAACGTGCATAGCACGCGCAGTGCGCCCGAAGTGGCAGCTTTCTGCCAGATGAAGAAACAGTTTCAGATCCCGTAAATCCATGTGCGCGTCGCCTCTGGGTGGTGTTGCATTTATTGCAATGTGACGTTGTTAATATATCAATTTAAGCAACAGAATTCCTGTCATATGATGGGGTCATTCGCGGCGCTACATGACACGCCGTTCC
>NZ_JAWRYI010001594.1:0-238 GCF_046534705.1 Pseudomonas sp. SIMBA_068 | reverse complement strand
CCAGGCATGTATCACGGCGAAGATTACGACGTGGCCGGTTTCTGTGTTGGCGTGGTGGAAAAGTCAGAGATCATTGATGGCAGCAAGGTGCAGGATGGCGATGTACTTATCGCTCTCGGCTCCAGTGGCCCGCACTCCAACGGCTATTCGCTGGTGCGTAAGATTCTGGAAGTCAGCAACACCGATCCGCTGGCTGAACAGCTGGAAGGCAAACCGCTGGCCGATCATCTGCTGGAAC
>NZ_JAWRYI010001593.1:0-238 GCF_046534705.1 Pseudomonas sp. SIMBA_068 | reverse complement strand
AAGCAGCACTTGCACCAAAACAATTACAAACACCCGAATACGCAGCAGTCACCAACTATGGCTATCATTTAGATGCAGGTAAATTTGCCGAGTTTTTAAAAAACCACTGTGTTAAAAACTTACATGTTACACATATTACTGACGATGTAACCCACGTTATTAATGACGAGCATGGCTATATTGCCTCATTAAAAACAAATAAAAATGGCGATATAACAGGTGATTTATTTTTAGATTG
>NZ_JAWRYI010001592.1:0-238 GCF_046534705.1 Pseudomonas sp. SIMBA_068 | reverse complement strand
ACCAAACCACACGCTATCAACTGGTGGGCTACCCCAACCGCTTCGATATCGAAACCAACCTGCGCGCGCTGGCGTTCGAAGGTGACTGGCGCAAGGCCGACGCCCGCCAATTGCGCATCCTCAGCGCCGGTCTGTATCAGGGTATCAACGGCTTGGGCGCCAGGACTCACAGTGATCTGACCAGTACCACCCCTGACCTGGACTTCTTCCGCCTGCGCCTCTCCGGCGTGCAGAGCGA
>NZ_JAWRYI010001591.1:0-238 GCF_046534705.1 Pseudomonas sp. SIMBA_068 | reverse complement strand
TGGCAGCAGTTGCCCAGGGGTTTGGCGGCATCTGGCGCAGTGGCGCATTAACTGAAAGTCCGGTAGTGCGTGAAGCATTCGGTTGCCGTGAGCAGGATAAAATTGTCGGTTTTCTCTACCTCGGTACGCCGCAGCTGAAAGCATCTACGTCGATTAACGTCCCGGACCCGACGCCGTTTGTAACTTATTTCTGATAATTGTCGCGAAACTGTCTGGATTGTGAGCAAAGGCGCAGGAA
>NZ_JAWRYI010001590.1:0-238 GCF_046534705.1 Pseudomonas sp. SIMBA_068 | reverse complement strand
CCAGCTCGCCACGGCGCAGGTCGAGCAACACCGCATCGCGTGGCGCTACCCACAGCCCATCGCTACCCAGCAGGTAGCGCCGGCTCAGCGCCAGCGACAGGGTTTCCAGGCGCTGCGCCGGCATCTGGATGCCGCATTGCACGAACAGGCTGTCGGCATGCTGGCGGATGGTGGTGCCCGCCGGCGGCAACACCAGCGGGTAACACCCCACCTGGCCCCGCTCGACAGGCGAGGTGGC
>NZ_JAWRYI010001589.1:0-238 GCF_046534705.1 Pseudomonas sp. SIMBA_068 | reverse complement strand
CCCCAGCGACCTTGCGACGGGCGATGAGGATACCGGCGATGGCCATGGCCAGCCCGCCGACCAGGAAATACCAGGAGCCGCCGAGGCCGGCCAGTTTGATGCCGCCAGCGGCCAGGAGCAGGCCGAGCAGGGCGACGATAACGCCCAGGCCGACCAGAATGAGGGTTGTGGCGCCAGAGGCGCGCGGTGTTTCTTTCATGCCAGGGATCTCAGCAGGTGGAATGTGCGCAGTTTAAGC
>NZ_JAWRYI010001588.1:0-238 GCF_046534705.1 Pseudomonas sp. SIMBA_068 | reverse complement strand
ACACCAGCGCAGACACGGAATTGCGCTAACCCGTTGATCCCAAAGCACATTAAAACCAGGCACGACGATTGCTCAAGCAAAGTCCGGCTCAACCAGAACCGGAGACCTGCCCATGAGCCCCCCACTGAACGTCGTAGCCCTGTCCGGCGGCACTTCCCGCCCATCGCGCACCCGGGCCTTGACCGAGGCGAGCCTCGCCGAACTGGCCGAACACCTGCACATCAAGCCGCACCTGATC
>NZ_JAWRYI010001587.1:0-238 GCF_046534705.1 Pseudomonas sp. SIMBA_068 | reverse complement strand
AAAAAGATCCAGTGCCACGATGCGTACTCCACCAGCAGACCGCCGAGCGCCGGACCGAGCAGCGGACCGACCTGACCGGGTAACGTGACAAAGGTCATCGCCGCCATATATTGCTCGCGCGGTACGATTTTCATCACCGTCAATCTGCCGACCGGCACCATCATCGCGCCGCCAACGCCCTGTAACGCGCGTGCCAGCAACAGTTCGTTCAGCGTGCCGGAAAGCGCGCAAAACAGTG
>NZ_JAWRYI010001586.1:0-238 GCF_046534705.1 Pseudomonas sp. SIMBA_068 | reverse complement strand
TCTGATAATCAATCCGATATTGATTCCCTGCGTGGTCAGATTCAGGAAAATCAGTATCAACTGAATCAGGTCGTGGAGCGGCAAAAGCAGATCCTGTTGCAGATCGACAGCCTCAGCAGCGGTGGTGCAGCGGCGCAATCAACCAGCAGCGATCAAAGCGGTGCGGCGGCATCAACGACGCCGACAGCTGATGCTGGTACTGCGAATGCTGGCGCGCCGGTGAAAAGCGGCGATGCAA
>NZ_JAWRYI010001585.1:0-238 GCF_046534705.1 Pseudomonas sp. SIMBA_068 | reverse complement strand
ATCACAATCAAATTCTAATTAAGCAGGATAAATTTATTCAGTTGAAAAAAGCCCGTAAACGGGATTTTAATACAATGATCTTTTATTCTGTTGGGTTTATTGCTGCTTTAATGTTTTCGTTTACCTTGCAAAAATTCATCGACATTTATGCACATACTCCCTTTGGAATGATTACAAGTTCCTTGTATCTGTTGATCATCTTTGGAATCTATCACTCTTTTAACAAAAAATTCTTTGA
>NZ_JAWRYI010001584.1:0-238 GCF_046534705.1 Pseudomonas sp. SIMBA_068 | reverse complement strand
AGGAATATGTGTTTTAACAGCCTGTAATAAACAGCAAACTCAAGTTAGTAACAATCATACTAACGTCTCGGAGCATGAGCAGGGTGATATAACACTTTGGCCAACTCTTAAAAACAAAGTACAAAAAAGTGCCGAGATTGAAAATACAATTGCTGGTTATTTAAAGTCGATGACGCTTGAGCAAAAAGTAGCGCAAATGATCCAACCAGAAATTCGCGATATAACCGTTGAAGATATG
>NZ_JAWRYI010001583.1:0-238 GCF_046534705.1 Pseudomonas sp. SIMBA_068 | reverse complement strand
AGGCCAGGATTCCACCACCTGTCTGGTGCAGGCATTACAACAATATGATGAAGTCCATTGCGTGACGTTCGATTACGGTCAGCGACATCGCGCAGAAATCGACGTGGCACGCGAACTGGCGCTGAAACTGGGAGCACGCGCGCATAAGGTTCTTGATGTAACGCTGCTCAACGAGCTGGCGGTCAGCAGCCTGACACGTGACAGCATTCCGGTGCCTGATTATGAACCTGAAGCCGAT
>NZ_JAWRYI010001582.1:0-238 GCF_046534705.1 Pseudomonas sp. SIMBA_068 | reverse complement strand
CTAATCGACCCAGTAGGGTTTTAATGGTTTTTTCGTGCCATTGCTTATCATCGCTTAAGCGCTCAATAATTTGGCTCGCGGTTGCTGGGTAATTAATCCAAAGCGCATCAAGCACGTCGAACTCTGCTTTTGATAACTCAATCATTTTATTGCCTACAAATGTAATCTTTAAGTTAAGACTACACCTGTAATCTATTTTTGCAAGGTTATTTTTTAACTTTTTGCGGTGTAATTAAGC
>NZ_JAWRYI010001581.1:0-238 GCF_046534705.1 Pseudomonas sp. SIMBA_068 | reverse complement strand
CAAAAAATCATCAATTCAACCAACGCCCAGAAAGCCAAGGCCGCGTTGATCTTCCGTCTGCCGGATGAGCCTGTGGATGAGTGGGAACGCCTGCTGGAAGAGATCGCCGAAAACGATAACGTCACGCTCGCCTATCGGGATGACGGTGGCGTGCAGATTTTCTGGGTTGTGCCGAAGGAAGATTGATTGAATGAGTGTCCGTTTTATCGCTGTATGCTGCCTGTTTTTTACCTTCACC
>NZ_JAWRYI010001580.1:0-238 GCF_046534705.1 Pseudomonas sp. SIMBA_068 | reverse complement strand
ACGCGATCAAGAGCGCCGCGGCGTTTTATAATCTTTTTGAGTAAATTAAAAGCAGCGACCTTCGCTGCTTTTTGTCGTTTTAATATTTAAAATGTATGGCTTAAAGTGCAAGTATGCTTAAATAAATACTCCATTGTTGCCATACAGTTAAACCAAAGGAAATGTAATGAGCCTAATTAACGAAACCCATGATATTAATTTAACAAGCTGGGTAGAGTCAGCGAATGTTGCCAATTGC
>NZ_JAWRYI010001579.1:0-238 GCF_046534705.1 Pseudomonas sp. SIMBA_068 | reverse complement strand
CAGTACACGTTGAAGGTGGTGACATTTTCATCGACTTACCGGAGGCGCAGCCATGAGCGATCTGCATAACGAGTCCATTTTTATTACCGGCGGCGGATCGGGATTAGGGCTGGCGCTGGTCGAGCGATTTATCGAAGAAGGCGCGCAGGTTGCCACGCTGGAACTGTCGGCGGCAAAAGTCGCCAGTCTGCGTCAGCGATTTGGCGAACATATTCTGGCGGTGGAAGGTAACGTGACC
>NZ_JAWRYI010001578.1:0-238 GCF_046534705.1 Pseudomonas sp. SIMBA_068 | reverse complement strand
CTGCGGGCATCAGCTACAAGGCAGCCTGGGATGCCATTGATGAGCTCAACAACCTGGCCAGCCAGCCCTTGGTGGAGCGCAGCACAGGTGGCCGTGGCGGTGGCGGTGCGCGTTTGTCGCCGGAAGGCGAGCGGGTGCTGCGCCTGTATCAGCGGCTGCAGGCCTTGCAGGCGCAAATCCTCGAGGCCGCCGAAGAGTCCAGCGACCTCGACCTGCTCGGCCGCCTGATGCTGCGCAC
>NZ_JAWRYI010001577.1:0-238 GCF_046534705.1 Pseudomonas sp. SIMBA_068 | reverse complement strand
CATACCAGGCAGATAATCACTTGTGTCATGACTTTCAATCGGTTTTCCGCTGGCCAGGTTTTTCGCCATCCCACTAACGCGTGGCAGATCACTCATACAACTGCCTGTGACACTGCTGGCCTGCGCCTGATTAATCAGGCTAAAGCCTTGTGACACAGGTTTAAGATTGCTGGCGAGGCCCAGTGTATTGAGTGACGCGGGTTTGCCACCAAAATCGATAAAGTTTGATGGATTACTC
>NZ_JAWRYI010001576.1:0-238 GCF_046534705.1 Pseudomonas sp. SIMBA_068 | reverse complement strand
CCTCGACTCAATTGAGTTTTTTGGAGAAGGAGATGATTATTTTGACCAGATCCTTGCAGGTAACCCTCTAATCAGTAAAAGAATTGACCTCGACACTCATCTGGCAGAAAGCAAAACGCACATACGACAAGTCACTTTTGGTCATATTGAAAGCCTCAGAAGATCACTTGAAATGTTCTCGCAAGAATCGTTTGTCGAAGGTAGTGATCAACTTAAGAAAGAGGTCAGGGAGAAGCCA
>NZ_JAWRYI010001575.1:0-238 GCF_046534705.1 Pseudomonas sp. SIMBA_068 | reverse complement strand
GCTATAAAAAGAACAAAACATCATGCTAAAACTGTAATTGCGCTAGGTAACTTAGCTTTTTCATATTTTAAGCATAATGATTTTAATAACGCAGTAAAATATTATAAAACTGCGTTCGACTACATCGAACCGGATAGCATTTACCAAGCAACCTATAGTTTACGTTTAGCGCAATCGTATTGGGAGTTGGGTAACAAAACACAAGCGGCTTTGTGGTTAAATAAAATAGATAGAACTA
>NZ_JAWRYI010001574.1:0-238 GCF_046534705.1 Pseudomonas sp. SIMBA_068 | reverse complement strand
CGTTCGGCCCCCTCGCCCCACTGTTCCGTTTTAAAGATGAAGCCGATGTGATTGCGCAAGCCAATGACACCGAGTTTGGCCTTGCCGCCTATTTCTACGCCCGTGATTTAAGCCGCGTCTTCCGCGTGGGCGAAGCGCTGGAGTACGGCATCGTCGGCATCAATACCGGCATCATTTCCAATGAAGTGGCCCCGTTCGGCGGCATTAAAGCCTCGGGTCTGGGTCGTGAAGGTTCGAA
>NZ_JAWRYI010001573.1:0-238 GCF_046534705.1 Pseudomonas sp. SIMBA_068 | reverse complement strand
GACGCCACTTTACTGCGGTCATCTGCTTTGTTAGCAGTACAGTTAGCGAATGCCGCGTTCAAGGTAGTCGTATAGTTGGTTTTATTTTGCAATGCACCACGACGTAACACCTTCGAATCTTCGATCGCTTGGCGACCTTCGGTGGTATTAACGATATAGCTGTATTCTTTATTCTTAATGTAATCAAGAATATGTGGACGACCTTCGTAAACTTTATTTACGCGACGAACGTTAATAC
>NZ_JAWRYI010001572.1:0-238 GCF_046534705.1 Pseudomonas sp. SIMBA_068 | reverse complement strand
ATGCTGCGTGACCAGCAGCGACTGATACTCTTTTTGCTGAATAATGAAGGCTATACCGTCGAACGGGCGATTCATGGCGCAACACAACGTTACAATGATATTGCCCAATGGAACTGGACGGCCTTACCGCACGCCCTTAGCCTGCAGGGCCAGGCGCAGAGCTGGCTTATCAGTGAAACGGTGCAGTTAGAGGAAGTGATGGCGCGACTCTCAGAGCCGCAGTGGCTCTCTCTGGTTG
>NZ_JAWRYI010001571.1:0-238 GCF_046534705.1 Pseudomonas sp. SIMBA_068 | reverse complement strand
CGCAGGGCCTGACGCTGCGCTGGTTTAGCGTGGCAGCACAGCGTAGTGATATTCTTGATGCCGTGACACTGTCACTTAAAGTGGCGGCGCTGGCGACATTAATTGCGCTGGTGTTAGGGACGCTGGCAGCTGCCGCGCTGTGGCGACGAGACTTTTTCGGCAAAAACGCCATTTCGCTGTTACTGCTGCTGCCCATTGCGCTGCCGGGCATTGTCACTGGTCTGGCGTTATTAACCGC
>NZ_JAWRYI010001570.1:0-238 GCF_046534705.1 Pseudomonas sp. SIMBA_068 | reverse complement strand
GCAAGGCGTTCCGGGTGGGTGACATCATCACCATCACGCTGAACGAGCGCACGTCCGCCAGCAAGAACGCCGGTTCGCAGATCCAGAAAAACAGCAACGCCAATATCGGCCTGACTTCGCTGTTCGGCACTACGCCAAACACCAACAACCCGTTTGGCGGCGGTGATCTGTCACTGGAGGCCGGCTACAACGGCGAGCGCACCACCAAGGGAGATAGCAAGGCTACCCAGGGCAACAC
>NZ_JAWRYI010001569.1:0-238 GCF_046534705.1 Pseudomonas sp. SIMBA_068 | reverse complement strand
AAATATTGCCTTTTAGCATTAGCCGCGCGGGGATCCCACACAGTCACAACCCAACCCAGCTGCTTAGCCATAGAATAAACGGCAACAGCGTCGGCACCGCCACCCACAATTAAAATATGTGGGGCTGGGTATACGGCCACTTGAAGCCAATGCTGATTATTTTTTTCAATGATTTGTGCTTTACGATTAACAGAAAGACCATCAGAAACATTACGTATTGAAAAAACGCCCTGCCCCA
>NZ_JAWRYI010001568.1:0-238 GCF_046534705.1 Pseudomonas sp. SIMBA_068 | reverse complement strand
AGCGCCAGGCGCTTGACGGCTCCTTTGCCCAGGGCAATGAACACCACCACGATGACCACGACGCCGATCCACGGGCCGCGTGACAACGGTGCGAACAGCCCGGCGGCCAGTAGCAGGGCGCCCAGGGCTTTGTGCAGCGGGCGTTGCACATAGCCCTGGACGAACAGGAACAGGCCGATGGCCACGCTCATCACATAGCCCAGGGCAATTGCCTGGCCGGTGGTGACGCTGGCCCGCA
>NZ_JAWRYI010001567.1:0-238 GCF_046534705.1 Pseudomonas sp. SIMBA_068 | reverse complement strand
CGTGCACCATGCCCTGGTGCGCTCGCGCCGGGGCCTGGCCAACGCCCGTGCGCAAACCATGATGCCGTTGATCCGCAACGTGATGTTCGTGATCATCTTCATCATCGCGGTGATCGTCGCCCTGGCCAACATGGGCATGAACGTCACCCCGCTCCTGGCCGGTGCCGGTGTGATCGGCCTGGCCATCGGTTTTGGCGCACAGTCGCTGGTGGCGGACCTGATCACCGGGCTGTTCATC
>NZ_JAWRYI010001566.1:0-238 GCF_046534705.1 Pseudomonas sp. SIMBA_068 | reverse complement strand
CTGCATTTATATTCCCGGAATGCAATAAGTTGCTTGGATATATAACAACCCGATTTAGCTTTGCCTCTAAACTGTAAACTTGCTCAAACAAAGCTGTGCTGCCATTTATATAATGTGGGTTTTTATGAAGCTTTTGTGCCATGGCTTGTTGCTTTATAGCTTGCCTATAAGGGATAAGTCGCTCTTTTGTTATGCGTTCATACCCCAGGGCTTTATGTTTATAAAATGAAGTACCCCC
>NZ_JAWRYI010001565.1:0-238 GCF_046534705.1 Pseudomonas sp. SIMBA_068 | reverse complement strand
GTGCTCGATGGCAAGCAGGCTTCGCCTTCTCCAGCGCCCCGCACCTGGACATCATCTGGTCCGCCTGGGGTGGCCTGGTGTTCATCCTGCGCGACATGGTGCAGACCCGCTTCGGGCATGGCGCCTTGGTCGCCATGCTGGTGGCCCTGGTGCTGTCCTACATCACCTCGGAGCCTGCCATCGCCCTGGCCAGCGCCACGGCGTTTTTCGTTTCCGAGCTGATCGACTGGCTGGTGTT
>NZ_JAWRYI010000022.1:0-14289 GCF_046534705.1 Pseudomonas sp. SIMBA_068 | reverse complement strand
CGGGGTCGGCCTGGCTCGCGGCTACCACCAGCGCCCATCGCTGACCGCCGAACGCTTCGTGCCGGACCCGTTCAGTGATAACGGCGGGCGCTTGTACCGCACCGGCGACCTGGCGCGCTACCGCGGCGATGGCGTGATCGACTATGCCGGGCGTATCGACCACCAGGTGAAAATCCGCGGCCTGCGTATTGAACTGGGCGAGATCGAAGCGCGCCTGCTTGAACTGCCAAGCGTGCAGGAAGCGGTGGTGCTGGCGCAGGACGGACCGAGCGGCAAGCAGCTGGTGGGTTATGTGGTGCCTGCCGACAACACGCAAGATGAAAGCGCACTGCGCGAAAGCCTGCGCGAAGCGCTCAAGGCCGGTTTGCCGGACTACATGGTGCCGGCTCACTTGTTGCTGCTCGACACGCTGCCAGTGACACCGAACGGCAAGCTGGACCGCAAGGCCCTGCCGCAGCCGGACGCCAGCCAGTTGCAGGGTGAATACGTTGCACCGCAAAGCGAGCTGGAACAGCAGATTGCGGCGATCTGGGCGGATGTGCTGAAGCTGGAAAAGGTCGGGCTGAACGACAACTTCTTTGAGCTGGGTGGGCACTCCTTGTTAGCCACCTCGGTAATTGTGCGCATCCAGGAGCAAGCGGGTGTAGCGGCCGAACTGAAAGAACTCTTCGAGTTCCCGGTGCTGGCCGACTTCAGCCGCCGGCTCGAGGGCAAGGCGCCAATTGTCGATACCACCCAGGACCAGCTGGCCAGGTCCCTGGCGCTGCTGGATAGCCTGAGCATGGAAGAACTCGATGAACTGATTTCCTGAGCCTTCTGCCTTGTGGCAGCAATGGTCTTGCATAAGCTCTGCAAGCTGGCGCCATCACTGTGGGAGCGGGCTTGTCCCGCGAACACCGGCGAAGCCGGTGCCATGCACTGCGTGGCCCCCTTCGCGGGACAAGCCCGCTCCTACAGTGGACACTCCTGCAGGCCTGGAGCAGCCTCCAGTCTCATGCGTACAGATGCCGCGCGATACCTGCCACGAATTTCCGGCTAAATCCATGCCACCACTCAACCGTCTAACTACGGAGGAAATTGATGAGCTGATTTCTTAGGAGATTCCCTGTGCAAGAGCTGCTCGATACAGTCGTATCGTTGTCCACCCAAAAACGTAAGGCGTTGGCAGCCTTGCTCAAGAAACAAGGCGTGAACCTGTACGGTGTTACGCCAATCCTCCCGAGGCCCCCTGAAGAACCGGCGTTGCTTTCCTATGCCCAGCAACGCCTGTGGATTCTGTCGCAGCTGGGCGAGGTCAGCAGCGCGTACAACCTTTCGTCCGTCTTGCGTTTCAAAGGCCATCTGGACATCCAGGCCCTGCAGCGCAGTTTCGAGACCTTGATCGAACGCCATGAAACGCTGCGTACCACTTTCCAGCTGGAGGGGGATCGGGCGGTTCAGGTAATCCACCCTCGCATCCCTTTCGAACTGGCTATTGAAGTGGTGGAGCAGGCTGACGACAACCATCTGCGTCAGCGTGTCGAGGCCGAAGCGCACTTGCCTTTCGACCTGCAGCAGGGCCCGCTGCTGCGTGTGCACCTGCTGCGTCTGGCGGCGGACGAGCATGTGCTGGTGTTGACCCTGCACCACATTGTCTCCGACGGCTGGTCGATGCCGGTGATGGTCAACGAGCTGGTGCAGCTCTACCACGGCCACAGCCAGGGCCAGGCGCTGGAACTGCCGGCACTGCCGGTGCAGTACGCCGATTACGCCACCTGGCAGCGCAACTGGATGGAGGCCGGCGAACAAGAGAAGCAACTGGCTTACTGGACTGCGCAGTTGGGTGATGAGCAGCCTGTGCTGGAACTGCCTGTTGACCGCCCGCGCCCTGCCGTAAGCAGCTATCAGGGGGCGCGTGTCACGGTTGCGCTGGATAACGGCTTGGCTGCGGCGCTTAAACAACTGGCCCAGCAGCAGGGCGTGACACCGTTCATGTTGTTGCTGGCCAGCTTCCAGGCACTGCTGCACCGCTACAGCGGGCAGCCCGACATCCGTGTAGGCGTGCCGGTCGCCAACCGCAACCGGGTCGAGACCGAGCGCCTGATCGGCTTTTTCGTCAACACCCAGGTGTTGCGCGCCGAATTCGATCTGACGATGACCTTCAGCCAGTTGTTGCAGCAGGTAAAGCAGTGCGCACTGGATGCCCAGGCCCATCAGGACCTGCCGTTCGAGCAGCTGGTCGAAGCCTTGCAAGTCGAGCGCAACCTGGGCCACAGCCCGCTGTTCCAGGTGATGTACAACCACCAGGCCAAGGCAAAGGGCGAGCGCTACAGCTTGCATGGGCTGGAGATGGAAGAGCTGGCCTGGGACAGTCATACGGCCAAGTTCGATCTGACCCTTGATACGTTCGAGCACGAGCAGGGTATTGGCGCGGCATTGACTTATGCGACGGATCTGTTCGATGCCACAACCATCGAGGGCATGGCCCGGCATTGGTTGAACCTGTTGCAGGGAATCGTGCGTGATCCCGGGCAGCGAGTGGTCGACTTGCCGATGATGGCTGAGCATGAGCGAATGCAGGTCATTCATGACTGGAATCGCACCCATACAAGCTTCCCCGGCGAGCGCACACTGCACCAGCTGATCGAAGCGCAGGTCCAGCGCTCTCCGGATGCCATCGCCCTGAGCTGTGGCGGCCAGACACTCAGCTACGGCGAACTGAACCGCCGGGCCAACCGCCTGGCGCATCGCCTGCGTGAGTCGGGCGTGGGCCCGGACGTGCTGGTGGGGCTGGCCGTGGAGCGTAGCCTGGAGATGGTGGTCGGCCTGCTGGGCATCCTCAAGGCAGGCGGTGCTTACGTGCCGTTGGACCCTGAATCCCCGCAGGATCGCCTGGCCTATCTGTTCGAAGACAGCGGCATTGCCCTGTTGCTGACCCAAACCCATTTGCGCGCTGCCTTGCCTGCGCCAGCGGGTATCCAGTGCCTGGCGCTGGACGAGCAGGCCCTGGCCGGCTACAGCGACGCCAACCCGGATGTGTCGGTGTCGCCGCAGAACCTGGCCTACGTGATCTACACCTCCGGCTCCACCGGCAAGCCCAAGGGCGCGTTGCTGGCGCACCATAACGTGGTGCGCCTGTTCGCGGCCACACAAGGCTGGTTCGGCTTCGATGCCAGCGACGTGTGGACGGTGTTCCATTCCTACGCCTTCGACTTCTCGGTATGGGAGTTGTATGGCGCCCTGCTGTATGGCGGCAAGGCGATCATCGTGCCGAAGGATGTGGCGCGCTCCTCGCAGGACTTCCATGCCTTGCTGGTAGACGAGCAAGTCACGGTATTGAACCAGACCCCTTCGGCGTTCCAGCAACTGATCCCGGTTGCCTGCGAAGCCGCGCAGGCTGGCCGGAAACTGGCCCTGCGCTATGTGGTGTTTGGGGGTGAGGCGCTGGATGTGAGCAGCCTCAAGCCGTGGTTCGAGGTGTTCGGCGATGGCCTGCCACGGTTGATCAACATGTATGGCATCACCGAGACCACGGTGCATGTGACCTATCGACCGATTGGCCTGGATGACCTGAAGAAGGTCGGCAGCAGCCCGATTGGCGAGGTGATTCCCGACCTCAGCTGGTACCTGCTGGACGGCGCGCTGAACCCGATCGTACCGGGCAGCCACGGTGAGCTGATGATTGGCCAGGACGGCCTGGCTCGCGGCTACCATGGCCGCCCGGCGCTGACCGCCGAGCGTTTCGTGCCGAACCCGTTCGACGGGCAGGGCGGGCGGCTTTATCGCTCGGGAGACCTGGCCCGTTACGCGGGTGATGGTGTGATCGAGTACCTGGGGCGTATCGACCACCAGGTGAAGATTCGTGGCTTCCGTATCGAGCTGGGCGAGATCGAGGCGCGCTTGCATGAGCAAGACGACGTGCGGCAGTGCGTGGTGCTGGCTCAGGATGGCCCGAGCGGCAAGCAACTGGTGGCCTACGTGGTGCCCGCCGACAGTGCGGTGGTCGGCAACCCTGAAGCGCAAGTGGCCTTGCGCGAAACGCTGCGTGAAGGGCTCAAGGCCAGCCTGCCGGACTACATGGTGCCGGCCTACGTGCTGTTCCTGGCCGAGCTGCCGCTGACCGGCAACGGCAAGCTGGACCGCAAGGCGCTGCCACAGCCGGATGCCGGCCTGCTGCAGGGCGAATACGTGGCCCCACAGAGCGCGCTCGAGCAGCAGATCGCGGCGATCTGGGCCGATGTGCTGAAGCTGGAAAGGGTTGGCCTGAACGACAACTTCTTTGAACTGGGTGGGCACTCGTTGCTGGCCACCCAGGTGATGGCGCGCCTGCAGATGGAGCTGGGCGTCAATCTGCCGCTCGGCCTGTTGTTCCAGGCCGCAGATCTGCAGACCTACGCAGCCATGATCAGTGGCCTGAATACCAATACCGATGCTGACCTGGATGACCTCCAGGACTTCATGAGCGAGCTTGAGGCAGTTTGAGATGCAAACAGATAACCGAAACATGGAACTGGTACAGCGCTTTATCGGGCTGCCTTCGGCGCAGCGCAAGCTGTTTCTGGAGAAACTTGCATCAAAAGGCATGAGCCTGGCTCAGCTCCCAATTCCGCAGACACGTCAGAACGCAGAATGGTTGCCGCTTTCCTATGCTCAGCAGCGGCAATGGTTTCTCTGGCAATTGGAGCCGCAAAGTTCGGCCTACAACATCCCAGCGGCCCTGAGGTTCAGCGGCGAGCTGGACATCGCCGCTTTGCAGCGCAGCTTCGAGGTCCTGATCGGCCGCCATGAAATCCTGCGTACCACGTTCAGCCTGGAAGATGAGCAGGCGGTACAGGTTGTTCATGCAAGCTTGAAGTTCGAACTTGCCGTGGAATCTGTGGCGTCTCAGGAGCCGGGCATCTTGCAAGCTTGCCTGGAAGCTGAGGCCCGGCAACCCTTCGATCTGCAGCATGGGCCGCTGTTGCGTGCCAAGCTGTTGAAACTCGCTCCCCAAGAGCACGTACTGGTGCTCACGTTGCACCATATCGTTGCAGACGGCTGGTCGATGCCGGTGATGGTCGAAGACCTGCTTCGGCTTTACGAGGGGGCCAGCCAAGGGCATGACATCCAGCTGCCCCCGCTGCCCATTCAGTACGCCGACTACGCCATCTGGCAACGAGCGTGGATGGAGGCCGGTGAAAAGGACCGGCAACTGGAGTACTGGCAAGCTCAACTGGGCGACGAACAGCCTGTGCTGGAGCTGCCGACAGACCGTCCTCGTCCGGCCCTCCATAGCCAGCAAGGCGCGCGGCTGGAAATCCCACTGCCTGCCGAGCTTACCTCCTCGCTCAAACGGTTGGCGCAGCAGCAAGGTGTTACACCCTTCATGTTGCTGCTGGCCAGCTTCCAGACGTTGCTGCATCGCTATTCGGGGCAGTCGGATATACGCGTGGGTGTACCCATCGCCAACCGCAACCGTGTGGAGACGGAGCGTTTGGCAGGCTTCTTCGTCAATACCCAAGTATTGCGTGCCGAGTTTGGGTTGAACATCACCTTTGCCGAACTGCTGGAGCAGGTCAGGCAGCGTGCCCTCGGTGCCCAAGCGCATCAGGACCTGCCGTTCGAGCAACTGGTCGAGGCGTTGCAGCCTGAGCGGAGCCTAAGCCTGAGCCCGTTGTTCCAGGTGATGTACAACCACCAGTCGCAAACCCGCCAAGACACCGCTCGCACCCTTCCCGGGCTGGTGATGGAGGAACTGGCCTGGGGCAGCCATATCGCCAAGTTTGATCTGGCACTGGACACCTTTGATCATGAGTCTGGCATCAGCGCAGCATTGACCTACGCAACCGACCTGTTCGATGCACCTACCATCGAACGCATGGCCGCACACTGGGTGAACCTCCTTGCCAGTATCGTGACGCAACCGAACCAGCCTGTGGCGGGCCTGTCGATGCTTGACGGCCAGGAACTGCAACGCGTCCTTCGTGACTGGAACAGCACGCAGGCGGATTATCACGCCGATCAATGCATGCACCAGTTGTTCGAGACCCAGGCAAAGGCAACGCCTGACGCACCGGCATTGCTTTTCGCTGAGCAGGAGCTGAGCTATGCACAGCTTAACGAGCGTGCCAACCAGCTGGCGCACAGGCTCCGGCAGCAAGGCGTAGGTCCGGATGTGCTGGTAGGTATCGCCATGGAGCGTACCCCGGACATGGTCGTTGGCCTGTTGGCCATTCTCAAGGCCGGCGGCGCCTACGTGCCGCTTGACCCGGAATATCCACAGGACCGCATTGAGTACATGCTCGAGGACAGCCAGTCGATATTGCTGTTGTCCCAATCGCACCTGCTTGCGCGCATGCCCGAGGAGTTTCATGCCAGGACGTTGTTGCTTGACCAGTTGTCCTTGGCGTCCTACCCCACCACTGACCCGGTTTGCATCACACAGCCGGGCAACCTGGCGTACAGCATCTACACCTCAGGTTCCACGGGTAAGCCCAAGGGCGTGCTGATCGAGCACCGCAACGTTACTGCGCTGATCGGCTGGGCACATGGTGTTTACAGCCAGCAGGATCTGTGCGGTGTGCTTGCTTCCACGTCGATCTGCTTCGACCTGTCGGTATGGGAGCTGTTTGTCACGTTGTCGGCTGGCGGCTATGTGGTTCTGGCGGCCAACGCCCTGGAGTTGCCTCATCTGGCAGCCAAAGAGCGTGTGCAACTGATCAATACCGTGCCGTCAGCGATCAAGATGCTGCACGAGACCGGAGGCTTGCCGGCTACCGTGCGCACTATCAACCTGGCCGGGGAAGCCTTGAAGCAGTCGTTGGTCGACGACCTGTACGCCACCGGGCATGTTCAGCAGGTGTATGACCTTTACGGCCCTTCGGAAGACACTACGTATTCAACCTTCACGCTTCGTGCAGCCCATGGCAAAGCCAATATTGGCCGACCCATCGCCAACAGTTCGGTCTATCTGCTGAGTGATGCTGTTGCGCCAGTGCCGGTGGGCGTGAACGGTGAACTTTACATGGCCGGGGCAGGCTTGGCGCGTGGCTATCTGGGGCGTCCGGGGCTGACTGCCGAACGTTTCATTCCAGACCCGTTCGACGAGCAGGGTGGCGGCCGCATGTACCGTACCGGCGACCTGGCCCGTTATCAGGCGGGTGGCTTGATTGAATATGTCGGCCGTATCGATCATCAGGTGAAAATCCGCGGTTTCCGTATCGAGCTGGGTGAGATCGAGGCGCGGCTACAGGCCCATGAGACTGTACGCGAAGCGGTCCTGCTGGCGCAGGATGGCCCGTCTGGCAAGCAACTAGTGGGTTATGTCGTGCCGGTTGATGAAGCGCTGACGGGCACGCCCGCGCAACAATCGTCGCTGCGTGATGCATTGCGTTCCCGGCTCAAGCAAAACCTGCCGGAGTACATGGTACCGGCACAGTTGCTGTTCCTTGCCAAACTGCCATTGACCCCTAACGGCAAACTGGATCGCAAGGCGCTACCGCAGCCCGATGTCAGCCATTTCCAGGCCAGCCATGTAGCGCCCCGTTCGGAGCTGGAACGTGAAATTGCAGCGGTATGGGCCAGCGTGCTGAAGCTTGAAAAAGTGGGTATTACCGATAACTTCTTCGAGCTGGGCGGCGATTCGATCATTTCCTTGCAGGTGGTCAGCCGGGCGCGGCAGGCTGGCGTCCAGTTCACGCCCAAGCAGCTGTTCCAGTACCAGACAGTGCAGGGCTTGGCATCGGTTGCCCGGCTTGCTGACAACCTGGCTATCGATCAGGGCGTTGTCACGGGCTCCATGCCCCTGACGCCGGTGCAGCACTGGTTCTTCGATCAGGCGATTACCCGACCACATCACTTCAATCAGTCTGTACTGTTGGCACCCAGTGAACAGATTGATGCCCAGCGGCTGAGTGCAGCGTTGGGCTGCGTGTTACAGCACCATGATGCCCTGCGCCTGGGTTTCGATCAGGTAGCAGGGCAATGGCAAGGCACCTTCTTGGACGTGGATGCCCATGATGTTCTGTGGGATCGTTCAGTCGACGATATTGAGGCGCTTTCGCGCCTGGCTGATGAAGCTCAGGCCAGCTTTACCCTTTGCGGCCCGTTGTTGAGGGCAGTGCTCGTAACGCTTGCCGACGGCGCCCAGCGACTGTTGCTGGTTGCCCATCATCTGGTGGTGGATGGTGTGTCATGGCGCGTGTTGCTGGAGGATCTGCAAGGGGCATACCAGTTTCTTGCAGCAGGCCAGCCGGTAGCCTTGCCGGCCAAGACCAGCTCCTTCAAAGCGTGGGCCGAGCAGGTGCAACGCTACGGCAAGAGTGATGATCTGGCGCAAGAATTGGCCTATTGGCAGGATCACCTGTGTGATGCAGACGATGCCTTGCCTGTTGACAATCCGCAGGGCGGCAATCTCCAACGGGATGCTGCTTATGCCAGCTCCCACCTGGATGCGCAGTGGACTCACAAACTCTTGCATGAGGCCCCGGCTGCCTACCGCACCCAGATCAATGATTTGCTGCTGACGGCCCTCGCCCGTGTCATTTCTCGCTGGACCGGGCGTTCTCAGGTGCTGGTGCGGCTTGAGGGCCATGGCAGGGAAGATGTTTTCGATCAGATTGACCTGACGCGGACCGTGGGGTGGTTTACTAGTATCTACCCGGTGAAACTGGACGTGCAGCCGCAACTCGACAGCACGATCAAGACCATCAAGGAGCAGTTGCGCGCGGTGCCTGACAAGGGCATTGGCTATGGTCTGCTGCGTTACATGGGAAGCGATGAAAGCCAGGACATCCTTGCGCAGTTGCCAAAGGGCGAAATCGTCTTCAACTACCTGGGTCAATTCGATGGCAGTTTCGCAGATGAAAATACCTTGTTCCGACCTGCCAGGGAGTATGGTGGGGCGAATCAAAGCGAAGACGCCGCCTTGGGTAGCCTGTTGGCACTCAATGGTCAAGTTTACGCTGGCGAACTGAAAATGGGCTGGACGTTCAGCCGCGAACTGTTTGACGAGTCGACCATACAGCGTCTGGCGCAAGAATATGTCGAGGAACTCAAGCAACTGATCAGCTACTGCTGTGATGCAAGGCATCATGGCATGACGCCGTCCGATTTCCCGCTGGCTGCACTCAACCAGGCGCAGCTGGACAGCTTGCCGATCGATGCCGCCCAGGTGGCTGATATCTACCCCCTGTCGCCGATGCAGCAGGGCATGTTGTTCCACACGCTTTATGAGCAAAATGCTGGTAACTACATCAACCAGCTGCGCGTAGATGTGGAAGGCCTGCAGGTCGAGCCGTTCAAGCAAGCCTGGCAGGCCGCCTTGCAGGCGCACGGTATTCTGCGCACTGGCTTTATCTGGGAAGGCGATCTTGACCAGGCAGTACAGGTGGTGTGCCGTAGCGTTGCGCTACCTTTCGAAGAGCATGACTGGCGCGGGCAGCCTGCGCGCGAGCACGCGCTACAGGCATTGGCCGAGGGAGAGCGGCAGCGAGGCTTCCCCTTGGATGCAGCACCGTTGTTGCGGCTGGTGCTGGTGCGTACCGGCGCCGATCAGTACCACTTCATCTATACCCACCATCATATTCTGATGGATGGCTGGAGTACTTCGCGCCTGCTGGGCGAAGTGCTCCAGCGTTACACCGGCAATTGGCGGGCTAGCAGTACCACGCATTACCGCGATTACATCGGCTGGTTGCAACGCCAGGATGGCAATGCTGCCGAGACCTTCTGGAAAGGCCAGTTGGCCAACCTGCAACAACCTACACGCTTGGCTCAGGCTGTGCGTTTGCCCGTAGACGGTCGACCATCAGGCCACGCTGCGCTGCATGACATTTTTGACCGGGAGCAGACCGCTCGAATCGAAGCGTTCGCCCGCACCAATCGAGTCACCGTGAACACCTTGGTGCAATCGGCCTGGATGCTCTTGCTACAACGCTATACCGGCCAGGACACCGTTTGTTTCGGTGCCACGGTGGCCGGGCGCCCGGCTGACCTGCCAGGCGTCGAAGAGCAGATCGGGCTGTTCATCAACACGTTGCCAGTTGTTGGCTCGCCGCGCAGCGAACAGACGGTCGGGCAATGGATCAACCAGGTTCAAGCAAACAACCTGGCCATGCGCGAACTGGAGCACACACCGCTTTATGAGATCCAGCGCTGGGCCGGCGCTGGGGGGGAAGCGCTGTTCGACAACATCCTGGTGTTCGAGAACTATCCCGTTTCCGAAGCCCTGCAACAGGGGGCGCCCAGCGGCCTTCGTTTTGGCGAGGTAGACAATGTCGAGCAAACCAACTACCCGTTGAGCGTGGCAGTAGGGCTGGGCAACGTACTTTCCATCCGCTACACCTATGATCGTGCGTTGTGGAATGAAATTGCCATTCAAGGTGTTGCCGGGCATCTGCGTAATGTACTTCAGGCGTTGGTCGAGGATGCGAACAGGCCGGTGAGTGAGTTGCCGCTGCTTGATGAACAGCAGCAGCGCCTGGTAGTCGAGCAATGGAACCGTTGCCAGCCAACCGCCACGGACGGGCTCAGCGTCAGTGCCTTGATCGAGGCGCAGGTGGCACGGACTCCACAGGCACAAGCTGTGCGCTTTGCCGATGAATCGCTCACTTATCAGGGGTTGAACGACCGGGCCAATCAGTTGGCCCATGAGCTACGTGCGCTGGGCGTTGGCCCTGATGTGCTGGTGGGCATCGCCATGGAGCGAGGCCTGGACCTGGTCGTGGGCTTGCTGGCGATTCTGAAGGCCGGGGGCGCTTATGTGCCTATGGACCCGGAATACCCGCGTGAGCGCCTGACCTACATGCTTGAAGACAGCGGCGTGCATTTGCTGCTGACCAACCACGCCTGCCAGGCGAAACTGCCGGTGCCCGATCAGGTTGAATGCGTGTTGGTCGACCATGGCGCGCTTCGCATGGCTGAGGCCCCTGGCAATCTGCCAAACGTGACCGAACCCGGCAACCTTGCCTACATGATCTATACATCAGGGTCCACGGGTAGGCCGAAAGGTGCTGGTATTGATCAGCAGGCACTTTGCTCCCGCTTGTTATGGATGCAAGCGGCCTATGCGCTTGGGGAAGACGACGTGGTGCTGCAAAAGACCTCGTTCAGCTTTGATGTATCGGTGTGGGAGCTGTTGTGGCCGCTGACCTGTGGTGCCAGGTTGCTGTTGTCCCGTCAGGGTGATCAACGTGATCCGGCGTTGTTGATCGAGCTGATTCGTACCCATGGCGTGACCACCCTGCACTTTATTCCTTCCATGCTCAGAAACTTCCTGGAGGCCGAGGGGCTGGCCCAGTGCCACAGCCTCAAACGCCTGTTTTCAGGCGGGGAGGCGTTGTCCAGTGACTTGCTGAACAAGGCCCTTGAGTGCCTGCCGCATGTGCAGATCTACAACCGCTATGGGCCGGTGGAGGCAACCATCAACGCGACTCACAGCCAGGCTTTGAGTGCAAGAAATGGCGATGTCGAGATCGGTAATGCGCTTCCTGATACACGCATTCTGATTCTTGACGCAGGGTTGCAGCCTGTACCTGTTGGTGTCTGCGGTGAGCTCTATATTGGTGGCAAGGCGCTGGCGCGGGGCTACCATCGCAAGGCGCTGCTCAGCGCCGAACGTTTTGTTCCCGATCCGTTCGCACAGCACAGCGGTGACCGGCTTTATCGTACGGGTGACTTGGCCCGCTATCGCGTCGACGGTGCAGTGGAGTATGTGGGCCGGATCGACCATCAGGTGAAGATCCGAGGTTTCCGGATCGAACTCGGTGAAATCGAGGCATGCTTGCAGGAGCATGCAAGCGTTCTCCACGCCGTGGTGGTGGCGCAACCTGGCCCGCAGGGCCATCAACTGGTTGGCTATGTAGTGCCTGCCCCCTCGGCCGGGCCTGAGATCGATGACGGGCAGTTGGCAGAGCTGCGCGATGCGCTTCGTAGCATCCTCAAAGCGAGCCTGCCTGACTACATGGTTCCAACGCACCTGATGTTTTTGCAGCAACTGCCGCTTTCTCCAAATGGCAAGTTGGACCGCAAGGCGCTGCCGCAGCCCGACGCCAGCCTTCTGCAGGCAGATTACGTGGCGCCGCAATCGCAGCTGGAGAAACAGCTCGCTGCCATCTGGGCGGATGTCTTGAAGCTCGAAAAGGTGGGGCTGACAGACAACTTCTTCGAGCTGGGCGGGGATTCGATCATCTCGCTTCAGGTCGTCAGCCGTGCCCGCCTGGCGGGCGTGCAATTCACACCCAAGGAGTTGTTCGAGCATCAAACCGTGCAGGCGCTGGCAGCGGTAGCCCGGCGTTCGACGGGCCTGGTTATAGACCAGGGGCCGGTAACCGGAAGCATGCCCTTGACGCCGGTACAACGGCGATTCTTTGCGGTAGAGATACCTGCGCGGCACCACTGGAACCAGTCGGTGCTTTTGCGTCCGGGCGCGCCTCTGGATATGTCCACCCTCACCACTGCCCTGCAAGCCTTGCTCGACCATCACGATGCGTTGCGTTTGCGCTTTGAGTGTACCGAGGGCGACTGGTCGGCACACTTTGCTCCCCAGCAGGCGCAGGCGGTCATTTGGCAACGCGCTCTTGAAAGTGTCGAACAGCTCCATGCGCTCGCCAACGAGGCGCAGCGAAGTTTGAGCCTGGAGCATGGGCCGATGTTGCGCGTGTTGCTGGTGACGTTGCCCGATGCCAGCCAACGGCTGTTGTTGGCCATCCACCATCTGGTGGTGGATGGCGTGTCCTGGCGAGTACTGCTTGAAGACTTGCAGCAGGCTTACCAGGCAGTCAACGCCGGGCAGCCTGTGAAACTGCCAGCCAAGACAAGCGCCTTCAAGGCTTGGTCGCAGCGCCTGCATGCGTATGCGGGTAGTGCTGAACTGCAACGTGAAATGGCCTACTGGCAAGCCAGCTTGCAAGGCATCGGAAGTGCCCCATTACCAGTGGATCATGCCGCGGGCCGCAACCTGGCCAAATATGCCACTTCGGTGGCGACCCAGCTCGACCCGACATATACCCGCCAGCTGTTGCAGGAAGCCCCTGCGGCTTACCGCACGCAGATCAACGACCTGCTGCTGACTGCATTGGCCCGGGTTGTTGCCCGCTGGATCGGGCAACCTGAGGTGGTCATCCGGCTGGAAGGGCATGGGCGCGAAGACCTGTTCGACGACATCGATGTAACCCGAACGGTCGGGTGGTTCACCAGCATTTACCCGGTGAAGTTGAAGCCCATCACGCAAATGGCTGCCTCGATCAAGGCTGTCAAGGAACAACTCCGGGCTGTGCCAGACAAGGGCGTAGGTTATGGCGTACTCCGTTACCTTGGGGGGGAGGAACAGCAGCGTGCGCTGGAGCTGTTGCCTCAAGGAGATATCGTTTTCAACTACCTCGGGCAGTTCGATGGCAGCTTTGCAGATGAGGCGGCATTCCTGGTTCCGGCAACCGAGCGATGTGGTGAAGGCCAGGATGAAAACACGCCTCTGAGCAGCCTCCTGGCCATCAATGGCCAGGTTTATGCTGGTGAGCTGAAGCTGAGCTGGACCTTCAGCCGGGAAGTGTTCGAGGAGTCGACGGTTCAATACCTGGCCGATGAACTCGCCCAGGAACTCAAGGCTGTGATTACTCATTGTTGTAAGGCGGAGCATCATGGTGTTACACCTTCGGACTTCCCGCTGGCCGGGCTGACCCAGGCACAACTGGACAGCCTGCCGCTGCCTGCCGCCGAGATCGCCGATGTCTATCCGTTGGCGCCGATGCAGCAAGGCATGCTCTTCCACACGTTGTTTGACCAACAGGCCGGCAACTACATCAACCAGCTGCGCGTGGACGTGCACGGGCTGGATGTGCAGCGCTTCAAGCAGGCCTGGCAGGCCACTTTCGATGCCCACGACATCCTGCGTACCGGCTTCCTCATGCAGGGCGAGCTGGACCAGGCGGTGCAGGTGGTACGCAAGACGGTCGAGCTGCCATTCAGCGAGCACGACTGGCGCGGCCAACCGGCGCTGGAGCAGGCCTTGCAGGCGTTGGCCGAAGGCGAGCGCCAGCGCGGCTTTGACCTGGCCGCAGCGCCATTGCTGCGCCTGGTACTGGTACGCACGGGCGATGACAGCCACCAGCTGATCTACACCAACCACCATATCCTCATGGACGGCTGGAGCACCTCGCGCTTGCTGGGTGAAGTGCTGCAACGCTATGCCGGGGTGGTGCCACAAGCGCAGGCCACTCATTACCGTGACTACATAGCCTGGCTGCAAGGCCAGGATGCCGCCGTGGCAGAAGCCTTCTGGAAGGCCCAGCTGGCTTCCCTCGATGAGCCGACCCGTTTGGCTCAGGCCATCGC
>NZ_JAWRYI010000175.1:0-343 GCF_046534705.1 Pseudomonas sp. SIMBA_068 | reverse complement strand
CTCAATAACCGCCCCCCAGATGGTTGACCTAAACTCTGACTCTGTTTCGCTAGTCCCGAACTCAGCTCCATTACCTAGAGCACGCACCGCGAGATCGATACAAAACGGGTTACTGAGAAGCCCTACCAATGATCGGTTCTCTGTTAACGGCTTGAGAGCGGGGAAACTAGCGCACTCCTCTGCGACCTGGTCACTAGAAAATCCCGTAACATTGACACTATTAAACCGTATTCCGCGAGGCTGAAAATAATTAAATGCAAGTTGCTGGTATGCATAGTCACGACCGGTAGCAATGATCCCCCAATCTTGCTGTGCAGATATAAAGTTCAGAAGATCCGAAAAT
>NZ_JAWRYI010001564.1:0-239 GCF_046534705.1 Pseudomonas sp. SIMBA_068 | reverse complement strand
AATTGATGCTCAGTTTGATAAAAATAATATTGCGCTAACACTTAATAACATTAGCTATAAATACGATGAGCATAACGCATTAACTAATGTCAGTTTTGTGCTTAAATCGCGGCAAAAAGTAGCCATTGTAGGTCGAAGCGGGAGCGGTAAAACCACCTTAGTTAATTTGCTAACCGGTTTATGGCCACTTCAGCAAGGTAGTATTACATTAGGTGACCATAATAACGCGCAAGACCTTC
>NZ_JAWRYI010001563.1:0-239 GCF_046534705.1 Pseudomonas sp. SIMBA_068 | reverse complement strand
CGGTTCTTTGGTGGCTTTTTGTTTCATGCCCGGTTCAAAACCGCCGCCCTGAATCATAAAGCCGTTGATAACACGGTGGAAAATGGTGTTGTTGTAAAAACCTTCGCGGCAGTAGTCCAGGAAGTTTTTAACTGTTTCAGGTGCTTTATCGTCAAAAGTTTTGATGACAATATCGCCGTGATTGGTGTGGAAAGTAACCATTTTTGCATCCTGTTCCGTTTGATTGGTGCTTCAACCCA
>NZ_JAWRYI010001562.1:0-239 GCF_046534705.1 Pseudomonas sp. SIMBA_068 | reverse complement strand
CGAACCCTTATCTTCAGCTATTTTGAAAGGCGATATTCCCGAAGCGGAAGCTATTCTTGCCAGCATTAAACCGGCAGGCGTGGTCAGCCGTGCCGATGTAGTGCTGCCTAACCAGTTCCAGGCGCTGCGTAAAAGTTTTATTCCAGAGCGCCCGGTGCCGGTAATGGTTACTCGCCTGTTTGAGCTACCGGTTCAAATCTCGCTGGGCGTTTACTCGCTCGAACGTCCGGCAAACCCGC
>NZ_JAWRYI010001561.1:0-239 GCF_046534705.1 Pseudomonas sp. SIMBA_068 | reverse complement strand
CGAAGCCCTTGAAAAAGCACGTCCGCAAGGTAATGGAGTAGGAGATCAACAACAACAAGACTTACAAAAATCTGAAACGGTATGGGGCGGCTTGCTTTAAGCCGAGAAAAAGGAGGAACTAGAGTGAGAAATCAAGAGGTAATTAACAAAGCGGAAGTGACGCTTGGTACTTTAAAGACAGGCGGTCTCATGAATCCAACCCAATCTAGCACATTTATTCGTATGGTGCAAAATGCACC
>NZ_JAWRYI010001560.1:0-239 GCF_046534705.1 Pseudomonas sp. SIMBA_068 | reverse complement strand
ATTAGGTATGTAAATCGTTTTTCTTGAAAATTGATAAGTGTGCATGTCTATTTCATGCATGGTTGTTTTTATCCAGTCTGTTTCTGCTACTTCACCGTAATATTCACCGACTTGCACCCAGTCGCCTACTCTAAATGGGCGTGTAGTGACTAAGTAAAAAAAGCCAATAACACATTGAATAAACTCACGAGTGGCTAAAACAATGGCAACTGCAAAGGCCGCGATAGATAACGCAAAAT
>NZ_JAWRYI010001559.1:0-239 GCF_046534705.1 Pseudomonas sp. SIMBA_068 | reverse complement strand
CTGTGTTCATTGCTCGCTTCATTAAGCTTTGCTAGCCATGCAACCATAGTCGAAATGCAAACTAGTCAAGGCACAATTGAGATTAATTTATTTGACCAGCAAACACCAAAAACCGTAGAAAACTTTTTAAGTTATGTGCAAGACGACTCATACAATGAAACAGTTATTCATCGTTCAATAGACAATTTTGTAATTCAAGGCGGTGGTTTTACATTTTCAGACACGCTTGACCCCATAAC
>NZ_JAWRYI010001558.1:0-239 GCF_046534705.1 Pseudomonas sp. SIMBA_068 | reverse complement strand
AAGGTGAGATGCATCACGCTTCGCGCGGTGTCTGGGCGTTCAAAAAGGGCAGTAACAGCAGTGCGGAAATCCCGGCGGCGATAGAGATAACCACAAAAAATCCGCTCCAGTGCCAGGTATCGAGTACTTTCGCCAGCGGCCAACCAGCAAGCGACGCCCCCAGATAAGCAAACAAGCCGACAAACCCCGTCGCCGCCCCTGCCGCCTCTTTGTGGGAACACTCTGCCGCCGCCATACCG
>NZ_JAWRYI010001557.1:0-239 GCF_046534705.1 Pseudomonas sp. SIMBA_068 | reverse complement strand
ACCCTATTCATCAACTGGCCGATCAGCAAAAAAGCGCGGCCTACGATTTCACCCACGAACTGTTAACCACACTGGAAGTTGACGATCCGGCGATGGTAGCAAAGCAGATGGAACTGGTGCTGGAAGGCTGTTTAAGCCGAATGCTGGTGAATCGTAGCCAGGCGGATGTCGACACTGCACATCGGCTGGCGGAAGATATCCTGCGCTTCGCCCGCTGCCGCCAGGGTGGTGCATTGACC
>NZ_JAWRYI010000174.1:0-343 GCF_046534705.1 Pseudomonas sp. SIMBA_068 | reverse complement strand
CGTCTGTTACAAATGCTGGGGGCGCTGGACGGTGAACGGCTTAGTGCGCAAGGGCAAAAAATGGCAGCGCTGGGTAACGATCCGCGTTTAGCGGCAATGCTGGTTAGCGCGAAGAACGACGACGAAGCTGCTACCGCGGCAAAAATTGCCGCCATTCTCGAAGAGCCGCCACGGATGGGCAATAGTGACCTGGGCGTGGCGTTTTCGCGCAATCAACCAGCCTGGCAGCAACGTAGTCAGCAACTGTTAAAACGCTTAAACGTACGCGGCGGTGAGGCAGACAGTTCGCTTATCGCGCCGCTACTTGCCGGGGCGTTTGCCGATCGCATTGCTCATCGCCGTG
>NZ_JAWRYI010001556.1:0-239 GCF_046534705.1 Pseudomonas sp. SIMBA_068 | reverse complement strand
CCATATTATATTCAGTGACTAACTTACAATCCGCCGAAAGAATAAATTCATGACTGTTACCACATATAAAAACTTTCGTAAGTGCTTAGGTAATATCGCTCAGCCATGATTTGTTTAGCGCAGGCGGGTTAAATTGACGCACTAAGAGTTGTCTTCAATCCGTGATGCTTTAACGCCTTTAATTTGGCCAAGCTTATACCCAATTTACACTTTAAGCTTATGTTTTCGTATGATCTTAG
>NZ_JAWRYI010001555.1:0-239 GCF_046534705.1 Pseudomonas sp. SIMBA_068 | reverse complement strand
CCTTGCCGATCGAGGCTGCCGGTATCCTCAAGCAGCTGCGCGCGATCGGCCAGGCCGAAGGCGAGCGCTTGGGCATAGCCCCCGAGCTGATGCTGCGCAAGAAAACCCTGGAAGCCCTGCTCAAGAGCGGCTACCCCAACGGCCCCTATCAACTGCCCGATTCGCTGCGCGGCTGGCGCCGTGAGCGTATGGGCCAGGCCCTGCTGGACAACCTGGCAGGTGCCGGAGAAACCCGATGA
>NZ_JAWRYI010001554.1:0-239 GCF_046534705.1 Pseudomonas sp. SIMBA_068 | reverse complement strand
GCGTCGAATTATTTACCATCCTGAAGTTAACTACGCCTTGCGGCAAACGCTGGTGCTCTGTCTGCCGGTGGCGCTGGGCTGGCTGGCTGGCGACCTGCAAAAAGGTCTGCTGTTCTCATTAGTGCCCGCCTGCTGCAACATCGCCGGTCTGGATACCCCGCATAAACGCTTCTTCAAACGCCTGATTGTTGGCGGCAGCCTGTTTGCCCTCGGCAGCTTTCTGATGCAGTGGCTCACCC
>NZ_JAWRYI010001553.1:0-239 GCF_046534705.1 Pseudomonas sp. SIMBA_068 | reverse complement strand
CTTTAGTGACCTGATCAGCCCTGGCGGCCTGTGCTCGCCTGCGTTTTAGCGTGGAAATAACAACAATGAACCAACCTCAATCCGCTGTAGGGAACTGCCTTGATGTGCAGTCCTTCATCAATGCCCAGCCGCTGTCCCGTTACCAGTGGCGCGTGGTGATCCTGTGTTTCCTGATTGTCTTCCTCGATGGCCTGGACACCGCGGCCATGGGCTTCATCGCCCCGGCGCTGTCCCAGGAC
>NZ_JAWRYI010001552.1:0-239 GCF_046534705.1 Pseudomonas sp. SIMBA_068 | reverse complement strand
CCTTCGCCCTGTGGAGCGCCTTCGTCAGCCGCGCGGACAACTCGCCGGAAGTGCTCGGCGCCCTCTGCGGCGTGCCCGCCGCCGATATCCGTGCCGCCGCACGCCTCTACGCCACCGGCGGCAACGCGGCGATCTACTACGGCCTGGGGGTCACTGAGCACAGCCAGGGCAGCACCTCGGTCATGGGCATCGCCAACCTGGCCATGGCCACCGGCAACATCGGCCGCGAAGGGGTGGGC
>NZ_JAWRYI010001551.1:0-239 GCF_046534705.1 Pseudomonas sp. SIMBA_068 | reverse complement strand
ATCAGAGATATACCAATGGCGCGTTCCAAAACTGCTCAGCCAAAACACTCACTGCGTAAAATCGCAGTTGTAGTAGCCACAGCGGTTAGCGGCATGTCTGTTTATGCACAGGCAGCGGTTGAACCGAAAGAAGACACTATCACCGTTACCGCTGCACCTGCGCCGCAAGAAAGCGCATGGGGGCCTGCTGCAACTATTGCGGCGCGACAGTCAGCTACCGGCACTAAAACCGATACGCC
>NZ_JAWRYI010001550.1:0-239 GCF_046534705.1 Pseudomonas sp. SIMBA_068 | reverse complement strand
CTACGACGACCATCGCGAGCCAATAGCATTGTTTATGCAGGCAGGGCAAAGCAAACAATTGAGTGACGATATAGACTCGTTTTTAGACGAAGTGCTCGACACGTTTCCAGCCGCATTTGATAACCCTGCTTACCAGCGAAAGAAAAAATCAATTGATCGTGAATTTAATGATGCTTACGACAGTGCAATTACTGCCGTTGAAGTGGCTGCGCTTGAGCAAAGTGTTGCACTTGTTGAAG
>NZ_JAWRYI010001549.1:0-239 GCF_046534705.1 Pseudomonas sp. SIMBA_068 | reverse complement strand
GTAAAGGTATTTGAATATATTAATTAAAAGCCACTAAATTACAGCGATAAAAAAACCGCTTTTAAGCGGGTTTTTTGTAATCTACATATCATTTTATAACACGTAAATGTGAGCCTTTTTTCTTTTCAGGTTTTTCTGGCGGTGTTTCATCTATATACTCAGATGAATCAACACTTTCTAGCCCTGTATCAAACTCGTCTTCGTCCTCTACAAACTCGTCTGCAGTGAAGACTGTACCT
>NZ_JAWRYI010001548.1:0-239 GCF_046534705.1 Pseudomonas sp. SIMBA_068 | reverse complement strand
CACCGAAGCGGCCGTCAGATCGCCCCGGTCATCAAATTCAAGATAGGGAATGAGCTGTACGGAGCGGATGCCCCGCTGTTTGAAATTGTGATAAAAATCGGCAGGTTGCAGAGCATCCTTGTACTCTACAACCAGTTTATGCCTGTCCTCTTCAGCATCAATGACCTGACTTCCTGTCATGCGACTCTCTCAATAAATACGATAAGTTGATGTATATGCGTTACAGCAAACAGTATTGC
>NZ_JAWRYI010001547.1:0-239 GCF_046534705.1 Pseudomonas sp. SIMBA_068 | reverse complement strand
AGCGCCGCCAGTTTTACCAGCACGCTGAAAATTATGTCGCCCTTTTTACCCGGTGGGTTAAAAGCAGGCTTGGTTGCAGCCATAAGTTACTCTTCAGTTAAACGCGTTTACAAAGTCATTTTGTAATGCCGGATAAGCCGTTAATGCCTTATCCGGCCTGGAGTTTTATTAGTACAGCGGCTTACCGCTACTGTCTTTAATATTGGTCTTCCACGCAGCGCGAACCTGTTCAACGACGC
>NZ_JAWRYI010000173.1:0-343 GCF_046534705.1 Pseudomonas sp. SIMBA_068 | reverse complement strand
TGGGGCCTGCAGCGCGGTCCTCCCGGGAGCAAGCCCGGAGCGAGGGGACCCCGGAGCGCAGCGTAGGGGCCGGATGATGGGAGCGGACGGTTTTTGGTTCCTTTTTGCCACGACAAAAAGGGACCCGCCGTAAGGGCGGAAAGGTGACTAAGCGCCACCTTTGAAAATGAATGTTGACCTCATTGTTGATGCCCACGCCTTCAAGCGAAAAGCGAAACAGTGGTGGTTTTTAGCTCGCGCAAAGGCCATTTGCGATGGCGACGCTGACTCACCTTTTCGCCCTTACGGCGAGTCACTTTTTGTCAAACGCGGTGCGTGTCAATGTACCTGTCGCCTTAACGTC
>NZ_JAWRYI010001546.1:0-239 GCF_046534705.1 Pseudomonas sp. SIMBA_068 | reverse complement strand
CCGGTGCATATATTCCCCGGCAACCGGCAGATTTTCGAAGTTAGCCAGAATATGACGGCGGATTTCGGTCAGCACTTCCGGCTGGTTGGTGCCGATATAAAACACCTGCTGATTTTTTTCCGCTTCGAAGGTATCAAGACGTACTGCAAAGACCGCCAGCTTCCCGGCGCAACCAGAAGATTCAAATAACCGATCAGGATCGGCGTTATAACGTGCGGGCGTGTCGGCTTCAATATCAC
>NZ_JAWRYI010001545.1:0-239 GCF_046534705.1 Pseudomonas sp. SIMBA_068 | reverse complement strand
GAAATCTTTCCCTCTGCAACCCCCCAAAAAAGTTTTTTTTGCGTTTTTATCTCAAGTGCTGAAATTATCAGCAAGACGTTCAATTTAGCGTCAAAATCACGCCGCCGCAAGTGGATTCCGGCGCTTACGTGACCAGGAAAAATTTTACAGCTTGATAAAATGCTCGCGGTAGTAAGCCAGCTCCGCCACCGATTCACGGATATCATCCATCGCCTGATGCGTCCCCTGCTTGGTAAAAC
>NZ_JAWRYI010001544.1:0-239 GCF_046534705.1 Pseudomonas sp. SIMBA_068 | reverse complement strand
GCTCGACCCGCTGCTGTACCGCGACCTGATGGTGGTCGAAGCCGGCCATCATCGACAGCCTGCCGACACCCTGCTGGCCGAGGTGCACAAGGCTTATCCACAAGGCCATGTCGGCCAGTACCTGCCGCCGCTGGATGCCGAGCGCAGCGCGCAGTTCGTGGTGCATGACGGCGGGCGCGAATTGAACGTGTTCGTCGACCCCTACAGTGGCAAGCTGCTCGGCGAGCAGGATGGCAAAC
>NZ_JAWRYI010001543.1:0-239 GCF_046534705.1 Pseudomonas sp. SIMBA_068 | reverse complement strand
GCTCAACAGTGCCTGTTTCAGCTCCGTTTTGACACTTTTCACCGGTTGCGTATCTTGCTGTACGGTACGCGTCTCATCGCTACGCTTGAGGGTAAGCGCTTGTTGGATCAACGCTTCTGCATGGCGAATCGGCTCGGCAACAGGCACTGTTGAGCGGAATCTCTTTTGCCGTACCGTTGATTGTCGCGGGGGGCACGGTGCTGGCGGTCGCGGTATTACTGTCGCAAATCTTCGGGCTA
>NZ_JAWRYI010001542.1:0-239 GCF_046534705.1 Pseudomonas sp. SIMBA_068 | reverse complement strand
GCTATCTGCTTTGAAGTGGGCTACGCCAACCTGTCCAACTTCAACCGGCACTTTCGGATCGAGATGAATCTGACGCCGAGTGAATATCGCCGCGAAACGGCCCAGCACTGGCCCAAGTCACTCGAAAAATGACACCCAGTCATTTTTGATCAAAAGGCCAGTTAATTCAGGTTTTTTTCATATTGCTCAACCCTTTGAGCAAAGTTGGTACGCCGCGTGCAAACGTTTGCGAAATGAAC
>NZ_JAWRYI010001541.1:0-239 GCF_046534705.1 Pseudomonas sp. SIMBA_068 | reverse complement strand
CCAAGGCCGAAGGCTTCCTGCCCGGTGGTGCGTCGTTGCACAGCTGCATGAGTGCCCATGGTCCGGATGGCGAGACCTGCACCAAAGCGATCAATGTGGAGCTGGCGCCGCACAAAATCGATAACACCATGGCCTTCATGTTCGAGACCAGCCAAGTGCTGCGTCCCACACAGTTCGCCCTTGAATGCCCACAACTGCAAAACACTTATGACGCGTGCTGGGCCTCGTTGCCCGCCACC
>NZ_JAWRYI010001540.1:0-239 GCF_046534705.1 Pseudomonas sp. SIMBA_068 | reverse complement strand
CATGGCACGACACGTTACGCTCACGCCGAACGAACAGGCCAGGATCGGAATTGAAGCGACAGCGCCGCGGGTGGGCGCTGCCTGTGCCGATTACTGATAACTCATCGTGAAAGTAGCAAGGCCATTCGCACTGCCCGGCCCGACTTTTCCGCCTTCGCCGGCATAGCGGGCTTTCAGCGGGATATCCACTGTGCCGTTGCCATACTCGCCGACATACCATTGATTCGGGTTGCCCTCCG
>NZ_JAWRYI010001539.1:0-239 GCF_046534705.1 Pseudomonas sp. SIMBA_068 | reverse complement strand
CGGGAATAAGGTGAGAAACTCGCTCCACACGCTTTCGCGGGTACGCAGCGATTCACCCAGGTCACCTTGGGCGAGCTTGCCCACGTAGTCCAGGTACTGGACCGGCAGTGGTTTGTTCAGGCCCAGGCGTTCCATGGCCTGGGCATGCATTTCGGGGTCGACCCTGCGCTCGCCCATCATGACTTCCACCGGGTCGCCGGGGATCAGGCGTATGAGCGCGAAGGTCAGCAAGGTGATGC
>NZ_JAWRYI010001538.1:0-239 GCF_046534705.1 Pseudomonas sp. SIMBA_068 | reverse complement strand
CAACCAAGCGCCGAGCGCGGCCCCCGACAGCATGCCGGCCCAAGGCACCAGTTGCACCCGCCAGCCGTTACGCCGCTCGCCCAGCAGCCAGCGCCCCAGGCCACGGCCGAAACGGGACAGGGCGCCAGTAACGTAGGTCAGGCCGATGGGCAGGCCGTTCACCTGTTCGACCACGGCATTGATCATGCCCATCGCCAGTGTGGCGGCCAGTAATGCCGGGAAGGTGGCTGCCAACGGCC
>NZ_JAWRYI010001537.1:0-239 GCF_046534705.1 Pseudomonas sp. SIMBA_068 | reverse complement strand
CATTAATTGCTGTGGTTTTATCTCAATATTTGTATTATCAGTGTTAACCCATACCTCACCATCTTGAATGGTGACTGTAAGCTGTATGTTGCGATCAACTAGGTCTGCAAGTGCCTGTGTTGCTGCATAGTCTAAACTAAAAATACTTAAATTTTTAAATTCGTACAATTTGGGTTGGTGTTTTTGCCACCATATAGCTTGGTTGTTCTCACCGTAGGTATAAAGCACAACTTTTTTAG
>NZ_JAWRYI010001536.1:0-239 GCF_046534705.1 Pseudomonas sp. SIMBA_068 | reverse complement strand
ATATTCACAGCCATTGGCCTTGAGCCAGGCCGCCTGAGGCGGGGTCTCCACCCCTTCGGCAATCACCGTGATACGGTAGTCGGCACACAGGCCAATCACACTGCGGACCAAAGCCGCATCCACCGTCGAGTCGGGCAGGCGTGCCACCAGGTGGCGGTCAAGCTTGAGGGTGTCGATTGGCAAGTCGCGCAGCATGCGCAATGAGCAGTCACCCGCCCCAAAGTCATCCAGCGCCACCC
>NZ_JAWRYI010001535.1:0-239 GCF_046534705.1 Pseudomonas sp. SIMBA_068 | reverse complement strand
CAAGCAAATATAAATGTCGCTGAAGGTAAAAAGCAAGCACAAGTGCTTGCTGCAGAAGCAGATAAAGCTGAGCAAATTTTACGTGCGGAAGGTGAAGCTACCGCAATTACAACCGTCGCTGAAGCACAAGCCAATGCACTATTAAAAGTCGGTGAAGCCGCTGATACAGAGCAAGGGCAAAAAGCGATTCAACTTGATTTAGCAACTAAAGCCATTTCGGCTAAAGAAGCCATTGCACG
>NZ_JAWRYI010001534.1:0-239 GCF_046534705.1 Pseudomonas sp. SIMBA_068 | reverse complement strand
GCCTTCGAAGGTGCCGCCCCATTCGTCGGTACGCTTGTTGACCCGTGGGCTCCAGAACTGGTCGATCATGTGCTGGTGCACGGCGGACAGTTCCACCCCGTCCAGGCCACCGGCCTTGGCCCGGCGCGCAGCCTGGGCGTAGTTGCCGATCACGCGCCAGATTTCTTCCGGCTCGATGGTTTTGCAGGTGGCGCGGTGCACCGGCTCACGCACGCCGGACGGCGACATCAAGGTCGGCC
>NZ_JAWRYI010001533.1:0-239 GCF_046534705.1 Pseudomonas sp. SIMBA_068 | reverse complement strand
CCCGGTATCGCGCAAGGGCAACAGGCCTACCAACATTCCGGACAAGGTCGGCAACCTGTGGCTGACCTATGACCTGGCGCCGTCCTGGCAGGTGGGCAGCGACGCCCGCTACGTGTCTTCGATGTACGCCAATGCGGCCAACAGCCGCTACGCGCCGGCCTACACGATCTTCGGTGCCTTTGTCGGCTATCAGGTGAACGCCGATACGCGGATCACCGGGCGGGTGCGCAACCTCACCG
>NZ_JAWRYI010001532.1:0-239 GCF_046534705.1 Pseudomonas sp. SIMBA_068 | reverse complement strand
ACACGCGACGCAGCCGGTGCCGGGCGCGGGGCCCGCCCACGCGCGCCTCATGCTGGTCGGCGAGCAGCCCGGCGACCAGGAAGACCGCACGGGCATCCCGTTCGTCGGCGCGGCGGGCCGCATGCTCGACCGCGCGCTCGAGGAAGCCGGCATCGAGCGTGCGAGCGTCTACGTGACCAACGCGGTCAAGCACTTCAAGTGGGAACCGCGCGGCAAGCGACGGCTGCACAAGACGCCCG
>NZ_JAWRYI010000172.1:0-344 GCF_046534705.1 Pseudomonas sp. SIMBA_068 | reverse complement strand
GTTTTAGTAAACAGTACGAACAGATAAACGGTTATTATAATCAACCTGGCTGTGAGTAGCTATAGTTGCCAGGTCCGACCGGAGCAGGCTGCGGCAGGGGGGGCGCTTTTCCCCTCACCCTAACCCTCTCCCCAAAGGGGCGAGGGGACGGATTGTGCGCTTTGTCGAATTTGTCATTACGCCCTTAACCTTATTAATAACAGGAAGCTGATTTGTGAGACTCGCCCCGCTCTACCGCAACGCCCTTCTATTAACAGGACTTTTGCTTTCAGGAATAGCCGCAGTTCAGGCCGCTGACTGGCCGCGTCAGATTACTGACAGCCGTGGCACACATACACTGGAAA
>NZ_JAWRYI010001531.1:0-239 GCF_046534705.1 Pseudomonas sp. SIMBA_068 | reverse complement strand
CCAGTGACGGCAGGTCCAGGTGGTTACCGGGTTCGTCCAGCAGTAACAGGTCGAGCGGCCGTTCGCGGTACAACACGGCGGCCAGTGCCGCCTTCATCCGTTCTCCGCCGCTGAGCAGGCTGCTGGGCAGTTCGATACGGGCCGCATCCAGCCCAAGCTGCGCCAGGCGGCTGCGTAATTCACCCTGGGCCATTGCCGGGTTGGCCCTGCCCAGGTGGTCGAGCACACTGCTGTGGCCG
>NZ_JAWRYI010001530.1:0-239 GCF_046534705.1 Pseudomonas sp. SIMBA_068 | reverse complement strand
ATCCTTCCCCCACCACCATAATTCACCACAGCGATGTGGTAACTTCGGTGAGATTGTGAAAGTTTGCACTCATCGGGGAAGGGTGAGAACCTTCGACTAAGGTTCGATTCGAGCGAAAGCGAGAGAACGTTGCCACAGGCAACGGCCCGAAGGGTGAGGAGCGAAGCGACGAATAATCCTTCCCCCACCACCATCTCAAGCATTACCTCGAAATTTGAATTACCCCTGGTGGGGTTCCC
>NZ_JAWRYI010001529.1:0-239 GCF_046534705.1 Pseudomonas sp. SIMBA_068 | reverse complement strand
AACAGCATGAACTCTTTGCGCGTCAGTGCAAGAGTGACACCGTCACGCAGAACCTGAAAGCGCGCTGAGTCCAGCACCAGATCGCCCACCCGCAGGACGCTACTGTGCGGCTGCTGCTGCCGGAGCTGATTTCTTACCCGAGCCAGCAACTCCGCAAAAGAGAACGGCTTAACCAGGTAATCATTGGCCCCCAGTTCCAGCCCTTTCACCCGATCATCCACCGAGTCTCTGGCAGTCAG
>NZ_JAWRYI010001528.1:0-239 GCF_046534705.1 Pseudomonas sp. SIMBA_068 | reverse complement strand
GAGCTGGATTCCTGATAGGGAATCTCGGTGCCTTTGAGGATGCGCGCAGTTTCCTTGTCGGCGGTCACCACTTTGGGCTGAGAGACGATTTCACCGTTGCCGGTTTTCTCCATGGCCGTCAGCTCAAGATCCAGCAACAGGTTGTCGGTGATGTAAGCGATACCCAAGCCTGACGTCCCCGTCAGCGAGCCCAGGTCGACAAAGGGCGACGTGGGTGGCTCCTGCGGCGGCTCGGCACC
>NZ_JAWRYI010001527.1:0-239 GCF_046534705.1 Pseudomonas sp. SIMBA_068 | reverse complement strand
CAGGCGGGGAAAATTCGCGGTCTGGTGGTTATTCCGGTGGATTTTGCGGAACAGATGGAGCGCGCCAACGCCACCGCACCGATTCAGGTGATCACCGACGGCAGTGAGCCGAATACCGCTAACTTTGTGCAGGGGTATGTCGAAGGGATCTGGCAGATCTGGCAAATGCAGCGAGCGGAGGACAACGGGCAGACTTTTGAACCGCTTATTGATGTACAAACCCGCTACTGGTTTAACCC
>NZ_JAWRYI010001526.1:0-239 GCF_046534705.1 Pseudomonas sp. SIMBA_068 | reverse complement strand
ATCTTTATCACCAACGACCACAGTAAAATTACGTAGTTGCTGGTTAATAGCTGCCGGATCGTTCAGCCGGGCCGCGACACCTTCATCCGGTACGGTTGTCGTGGTAACACCACTGAATGTGGCCAGCCAGCCAAAGCTTTCCAGATGATTCATTCCCGATACCAGCGCCTGATACCCACCTTGTGAAAGCCCTGCCAGTGCGCGACCATCGGCATCTTTACGGACGTTAAAACGCTTGC
>NZ_JAWRYI010000171.1:0-344 GCF_046534705.1 Pseudomonas sp. SIMBA_068 | reverse complement strand
CCTGGCATGCTGGCGTCTCCAGCTTCGACGGGCGTGAAGGCTGCAATGACTTTTCCATCGGCATCGAGCTCGAAGGCACTGACGACCTGCCTTACACCGATGCCCAGTACGCCACGCTGGCGCAGCTTACCCGGCAGATCCGCAACGCCTGGCCGGTCATCGGCCTGGCGCGCATCCAGGGCCACAGCGACATTGCGCCGGTGCGCAAGACCGACCCAGGCCCGGCATTTGACTGGGGCCGCTATCGCCAAACCGTGAAGGATAACGAGGATTACCCATGAGTTTTCTGGTTCTGCTGCTGGCGCTGTGGGTCGAGAAGTTCTCGGCACTGCGCCATCAAGTAC
>NZ_JAWRYI010001525.1:0-239 GCF_046534705.1 Pseudomonas sp. SIMBA_068 | reverse complement strand
CAGCAGGCTACTGGTGACGTAAAACGGCAAAGTGGTCGACACCTGCCGTCCCAAAGAATCAGTAGTGACCACCACCGCTTCCCCCGCGCCATTGATGAAGGGGACATTGGTCAAGGTGTATGGACCCGGTTGCAACTCGGTGGTGCTGGACTTGTAGCCATTGATGAACAGGTCCAGCGACGTCGGAACCGCCGCTTCACCCGCGAATGCCGGTAACGGGTACGTCACCAGGTCGGGGC
>NZ_JAWRYI010001524.1:0-239 GCF_046534705.1 Pseudomonas sp. SIMBA_068 | reverse complement strand
CACAGACTTGTCGACTTCAGGTTGCGCCTTGGCTTCGCGCTCTACCGAGCCTTGGTCCGCTTCCGTATCCTCCGCCGCCACCGGCGCCTGCATCACATCCTGCACCGTCTGCTCATCGACCCGTGGGTCGAGCGCTGCCGACAACGGCGAACCGGCCGCCGGCATTGCCACGTGGCCCAGCGGCGCGTCCTGCACCTGGTGCAGCCCGGTGACCGCTTTCGGCCGAATGCGCCACACCA
>NZ_JAWRYI010001523.1:0-239 GCF_046534705.1 Pseudomonas sp. SIMBA_068 | reverse complement strand
CTTCTTGTTCAGTAAATCCTAACTTTGATAGTGCTAAACGCAATGTGTGCTTGCGCCACTGCGTTACATTGTCTTTTAGCTCTGGCTGTTGCAGGGCGGCAAGTTGCCGGCATTGTTGCCAGTATTGAGGGCCTTGTTCTTGGTAGCGTGGTAATGCATTTAAGTAATTTTGTTGGGCGCTAACGGCTGCTTTTATAATTGGGTGGTTGTTGTATAGCGTGTCGTCTAAATCAAAGCTC
>NZ_JAWRYI010001522.1:0-239 GCF_046534705.1 Pseudomonas sp. SIMBA_068 | reverse complement strand
CGTGCAGTGAGCGCGTTTTGCGTCAGCAATTTCGCGAGCAGACTGGAATGACCATCAATCAATATCTGCGGCAGGTCAGAGTGTGTCATGCGCAATATCTTCTCCAGCATAGCCGCCTGTTAATCAGTGATATTTCGACCGAATGTGGCTTTGAAGATAGTACCTATTTTTCGGTGGTGTTTACCCGGGAAACCGGGATGACGCCCAGCCAGTGGCGTCATCTCAATTCGCAGAAAGAT
>NZ_JAWRYI010001521.1:0-239 GCF_046534705.1 Pseudomonas sp. SIMBA_068 | reverse complement strand
CTGCTTCTACCGCCAGACGAAATGCCTTCGCCATGTTGACGGGATCGTCCGCTACGGCAATCGCCGTATTCACTAACACCGCGTCGGCCCCCATTTCCAGGGCCTGCGCGGCATGGCTGGGAACGCCGATGCCAGCATCGACAACCACCGGAACTGTGGCCTGCTGGATAATAATCTCCAGCATGGCACAGGTTTCCAGTCCCTGATTCGAGCCAATCGGCGCGCCGAGCGGCATCACC
>NZ_JAWRYI010001520.1:0-240 GCF_046534705.1 Pseudomonas sp. SIMBA_068 | reverse complement strand
GTCATTGCCTGTCGCCAGCCGGGGCGGAGTATGGAAATTGATCTCGCCTGCAACGGTGTGCAGATAACTGGCTGGTTGCCGCAGGTGCAGCCGGATGGCCTGTTGCGCTGGCGTCCCTCTTTATTAAGTGTGGCGCAGGGAATGCAACTTTGGCTGGAACACCTTGTCTACTGTGCCAGCGGTGGTAATGGCGAAAGTCGCCTTTTTCTACGCAAAGACGGTGAGTGGCGTTTTCCGCCG
>NZ_JAWRYI010001519.1:0-240 GCF_046534705.1 Pseudomonas sp. SIMBA_068 | reverse complement strand
ACGGCTGCCACGGTTTACGACTATGACCCGGCCAAGGCCAGGGCGCTACTGGCCGAAGCCGGCTACCCGAATGGCTTCGAGACGGAAATCTTCGCGTATCGCGACCGTGACTATGTCGAAGCCATCATCGGCAACCTGCGTGCCGTGGGCATCAACGCCAAGCTGCGCTACTTGAAGTATGCGGCCCTGCGCGATCAGCAACGTGGCGGCAAGGTGCCCATGTCGTTTCAGGCATGGGGC
>NZ_JAWRYI010001518.1:0-240 GCF_046534705.1 Pseudomonas sp. SIMBA_068 | reverse complement strand
ATGTCGTTTTTACCTCGCGCAGTAACGACCGTGAGGCAATCATCAACTGCCCCCAAAGTTTTCGCGCTTCAACGTAACGGGCGTACCCGGCATTATTACGAAAACCAAGAAAAATGGCGATGGCGACACCGAGAATGCTGAACGGTGCGAGGGTGAATTTGATGCCCAGATGCGTGTACCAGGGCAGCATGAAAATAACAGCGATAGAAAAGAGAAAATTGAGTAGTAAGCGCGATGATA
>NZ_JAWRYI010000170.1:0-345 GCF_046534705.1 Pseudomonas sp. SIMBA_068 | reverse complement strand
TGCCCATTTCACGCATGTACATGCGTACCGGGTCAGTCGTGCGCCCGATTTCAGATTCCACGCTGGAAAGCACCTGCGCGGCGGCTTCGGCAGCATCTTCGTCCGCGGTGTTTTCAGCCAGCATCAGATCATCGGCATCCGGTGCTTCTTCCATCACCTGAATGCCCATGTCGTTGATCATTTGGATGATGTCTTCGATCTGATCTGAATCGACGATATCTTCCGGCAGATGGTCATTGACCTCAGCATAGGTCAGATAGCCTTGCTCCTTACCACGGGTGACAAGAAGCTTGAGCTGTGACTGCGGGTTTTGCTCCATAAGACGGTATCCACACTTCTGTTAAA
>NZ_JAWRYI010001517.1:0-240 GCF_046534705.1 Pseudomonas sp. SIMBA_068 | reverse complement strand
GCAGTGGCTGAAACGCGATCAGCGAACAGATGAGATAGCTCAGCAGACGACGCGGCAGTGAAAGCTTTATTTGATCATCCATAATCGGGGCCTGTTTTTAAAAAACGAGTCCAACACGCGCGTAAACGCTGAGGCGATCGGGCGCAAGATAATTGGGGTAGCTGACAGGGATACCCAGCGACAGCTGAGTGGAGACATGCGCGTTACGGATGCCAAGTCCCAGCGAACTGCCCCACAACG
>NZ_JAWRYI010001516.1:0-240 GCF_046534705.1 Pseudomonas sp. SIMBA_068 | reverse complement strand
CATGGCTTGCCAGTTTCCATGGTTTAGATGAACAGGAACTGAGTAATAACATTTATTGCCACGAGGGCAATCAAGCAATTAACCATTTAATGCGCGTTGCCTGCGGTTTAGATTCGCTTGTGTTAGGTGAACCGCAAATTTTAGGGCAAATTAAACAAGCCTATAATAGTGCTAAAACCCATGATGCAGTGGGTGTTACGTTTGATCGTTTGTTTCAAAAGACATTTTCGGTTGCTAAAG
>NZ_JAWRYI010001515.1:0-240 GCF_046534705.1 Pseudomonas sp. SIMBA_068 | reverse complement strand
CAGGTCAACGGTAAACTGCGCGGCCAGATCGACATGCCGGCCAGCGCTTCTCGCGAGGAAGTTGAAGCGGCGGCGCGTTGCAACGAAAACGTGCTGCGCTTTACCGAAGGCCTGACGATCCGCAAAGTGATCGTAGTGCCGGGCAAACTGGTCAATATCGTCGCTAGCTAATCGGATCGGGCGCAGGGCTTGGGCCCTGCGCCGAACAAAGCCTTCAGGGCCTCGATAGGGCCCACATGG
>NZ_JAWRYI010001514.1:0-240 GCF_046534705.1 Pseudomonas sp. SIMBA_068 | reverse complement strand
GGTCGTTGCTGGTGCGGATGGCCAGGTCGATACGCTCATCCACCAGGTTGACGGTACGGTCGAGCATCTGCAGTTCCACCTTCACGCCTGGGTAGCGCCGCACATAGGCAGCCACCGCATCCACCAGTTGCGCCTGGCCAAAGGACGTACTGACGCTGATGCGCAATGCGCCCTTGGGCGCGTCATCTGGCTGTTGCACGGCAGCCTGCAGGTCACCGGCCAACTCCAGCAACTGCCGAC
>NZ_JAWRYI010001513.1:0-240 GCF_046534705.1 Pseudomonas sp. SIMBA_068 | reverse complement strand
GGAGCGGCATACCTCGCGCGGCAAACTGCTACCGCGCGAGCGTATCGACCGCCTGCTGGACGCAGGCTCACCCTTCCTCGAAATCGGCCAGTTGGCCGCCCATGAGGTGTATGGCGAAGACGTGCCCGCTGCGGGCGTGATTGCCGGCATCGGCCGAGTCGAAGGCGTGGAGTGCATGATCGTGGCCAACGACGCCACGGTCAAAGGCGGCTCCTACTACCCGCTGACGGTCAAGAAACA
>NZ_JAWRYI010001512.1:0-240 GCF_046534705.1 Pseudomonas sp. SIMBA_068 | reverse complement strand
GAACTGCACCCCTTCGATGTTCAGCGTCTTGTGGCGCAGGCCCATGATCTCGTCGACCGCGCCGTCGGCATGAGCGGTCCAGGCAGTGACTTCCAGGCACTCGGGCAGGGTTTCACGCTTGACCACCAGGGAGTGGTAGCGGGTAACGGTGAGCGGGTTGTTGAGGCCGGCGAATACGCCCAGGTCGCGGTGCAGCACCGGGCTGGTCTTGCCGTGCATCACCTGACGGGCGCGCACTAC
>NZ_JAWRYI010001511.1:0-240 GCF_046534705.1 Pseudomonas sp. SIMBA_068 | reverse complement strand
AGCCAGGTTCTGGAAGTGCGGAATGATGCGGTCGGTGGACAGGTTCACCGAGCTCCACCATTCCTGCGGGCTGTCTATGGCCACCACCGAGGAGCCGCCGCAGATCGCCAGGCCGATACCGCCCTTGGCTTTCTCTTCGTAGTACTTCACATAGCGGTCAGTGGTCATCCCGCCATCGGTGGCATACACCTCGGCGTGGGCGGTACTGAGCACGCGGTTGCGGATGGTCAGTTTGCCGAT
>NZ_JAWRYI010001510.1:0-240 GCF_046534705.1 Pseudomonas sp. SIMBA_068 | reverse complement strand
AGGCACCGTCCGTCGAGGTGAAAAAAGAAGACGGACGGTGCCTCTTCTTTGTCATTCAGAACAAAGAAAATGATAATGCCTACGGCAATCACAATAAGGGAATAGAACCAGATGCCTGCTTTAAAACCCAATAAGCCACTGCCAAACCAGGTAAATACTGCCAACGCAGAAAATGCCACCACGGTATCGACAATGCCACGCCCTGTTTCGAAGAAGCCAAACAACCGACCTTGTTGTTCG
>NZ_JAWRYI010000169.1:0-345 GCF_046534705.1 Pseudomonas sp. SIMBA_068 | reverse complement strand
CTGTCACTTGCGCGTAATTGACGATGCCACTGGACGGCACGAAGATGCCACCCATGCCGACGATGTTGGGCTCGCGCTCGCGCAGTTCGTCCGCCGACAGCCAATAGCGCTCCAGGCCATTGGCCGCAGTGCGCTCCCACAGCGCCTTCATGCGCTGCATTTCCAGGTCGTTGGTGGCCACCAGCAATTTGCCACACTCATCGAAGCGGATGCCGTGCTGGGTGCAGAAGGCCTTGGTGGCCTTGTTGCCTTCCAGGCAGAAACGCGCCTTGAGGCTGCCGGGGGTGTAATACACGCCGGCATGAATCACACCGCTGTTGTGGCCGGTCTGATGGCGGGCCGGGC
>NZ_JAWRYI010001509.1:0-240 GCF_046534705.1 Pseudomonas sp. SIMBA_068 | reverse complement strand
GCATGCCGTTCACCGACCCGATGGCCGACGGCGTGGCCATCCAGCTGGCCACCCTGCGCGCCCTGGAGGCTGGCCAGACGCTGGCCAAGACCCTGCAGATGGTTCGCGAATTCCGTGTGGATAACCACACCACGCCGATCGTGCTGATGGGCTACTACAACCCGATCCACCGCTTTGGCGTGGAAAAGTTCGTGGCTGAAGCCAAGCAAGCCGGCGTCGATGGCCTGATCATCGTCGACC
>NZ_JAWRYI010001508.1:0-240 GCF_046534705.1 Pseudomonas sp. SIMBA_068 | reverse complement strand
GGAGGCACCGGCTACCAAGCCACCCTTGAGCAAGGCATCGAGCCCTTCGATACCCGTCACCAGCCGCCTGAGTGCCTGTGCCATGATGCTCACCTGTCGAGATTGCTGTGGGTCTTGTCCTGATACGTTGGCAAGTAAAGTTGCATGGAAGTTCCGTGGCCGGGCTCACTGTCGACAAAAATGGCGCCGCCGCTCTGCCTGGCAAAGCCATATACCTGGCTAAGGCCCAAGCCAGTGCCC
>NZ_JAWRYI010001507.1:0-240 GCF_046534705.1 Pseudomonas sp. SIMBA_068 | reverse complement strand
ACGTGATGACGCTGATGCAGATTCCCTCGAAGATCACCACGGCGTTCCTGACCCTGTCGGACAACCGCTATGTGATCCTCATGTGCATCAACTTCATGCTGTTGCTGCTGGGCACGGTGATGGACATGGCGCCGCTGATCCTGATCCTCACCCCGATCCTGCTGCCGGTTATTACCGGCATCGGCGTGGACCCGGTGCACTTCGGCATGATCATGCTGGTGAACCTGGGCATTGGGCTGA
>NZ_JAWRYI010001506.1:0-240 GCF_046534705.1 Pseudomonas sp. SIMBA_068 | reverse complement strand
CAGCTGCCGGACCTTGCCGGTGCTGAAGGCGCCACGCCGCTGCTGCAGGTGTTCCCCGCCAGCCGGGCGCGCCTGGACGGCGGTAACTGGTGATGCTGCCCTATCGGCTGGCACGCCAGGCAGGCCTGGCCATGACCCCCGCGCAAGGCGGCTGGCAATTGTGGCTGCGCCGCGACGCCGACAGCGAGGTGTTGCAGGAGCTGCTGCGGGTGCATGGCCAGCCCAGTGCGCTGGCCTACC
>NZ_JAWRYI010001505.1:0-240 GCF_046534705.1 Pseudomonas sp. SIMBA_068 | reverse complement strand
AGCTGCCAAATAACACGCTCAACAAGTTCGTCGAGTTGTTGACCTTCTATATCTAGCGCCTCTGCGCCGGCATTAAATACCAGTGTTACCATGGCTTCAGATTGAATGTAGGCGTGCATGGCGTCGCACTTGGTTTCGCTTTCTAAATAGTGGGCAAGCTCTAAAATAAAGTGTTTGATTTCGCGTGCGACTGCGGCTCTAAATGCCTTAGATGTGCCAGAGCGCTCACGCAGTAATAAC
>NZ_JAWRYI010000168.1:0-345 GCF_046534705.1 Pseudomonas sp. SIMBA_068 | reverse complement strand
TTTAGTACACCGGATTCAGAACCCACAACCTCTGTATTACAAGGCACGGCGCAGTGCCATTAAGGATAAAAAAATGAAAAGAGCGCCTCTTATAACAGGACTTTTGTTGATATCCACGTCCTGCGCTTATGCCTCCTCAGGAGGGTGTGGAGCCGATAGCACTAGCGGTGCGACAAATTACAGCAGTGTGGTTGATGATGTTACGGTGAACCAGACAGATAACGTGACAGGACGGGAGTTTACCTCTGCAACGCTAAGTAGCACTAACTGGCAATGCGCCTGTTCCTGCTCTGCGGGTAAGGCAGTTAAACTTGTCTATATGGTCAGCCCCGTACTTACCACCAC
>NZ_JAWRYI010001504.1:0-240 GCF_046534705.1 Pseudomonas sp. SIMBA_068 | reverse complement strand
AGTGAACAGCAATGGCTTCTGGAGCGTCACCGTTCCGGCAGGCGATCTCACCACTATTACCGACGGCGTAAAACTGATTTCGGTCACCACCACCGACGCCACCGGCGCACTGCTGACCGACTCCGCTCAGCTGAATGTAGTCGCAGCCACGCTGCCGCAAATCACGCTGGAGGAGAGCGCGATCACTGATGGCCTTCTCAACCGGGTGGAAGCGGGCAGCGATCTGCTGATCGGCGGCAG
>NZ_JAWRYI010001503.1:0-240 GCF_046534705.1 Pseudomonas sp. SIMBA_068 | reverse complement strand
CCAGGACCAGCGGATCTGGCATCACAGCCGACGGATGGAAGAGAACCTTAACGCGAACAGCGTTTCGCTGCAGGGTTATCTCGACGGGATGGCACAAAACTTCGGCGGCATGGAGGCGGCTATGGCGACCCTGAGCCGCACCCTCCAACGCGAGGCGTTCATTATGACCTACAATGATGTGTTCCTGGTGATGGGGGTTCTGACCCTCGCAACGGTTCCGTTGGTTCTCTTCCTGAGGCC
>NZ_JAWRYI010001502.1:0-240 GCF_046534705.1 Pseudomonas sp. SIMBA_068 | reverse complement strand
ACCGCCCAGGTGCTGCTGGCCAACATCGCCAGCATGTTCGCCGTGTACCACGGCCCCGACGGCCTCAAGCGCATCGCCCAACGCACCCACGCACTGACCGCCATCCTCGCCGCCGGCCTCAAGGCCATGGGCATCCAGGTCGTCGGCCAGAGCGCGTTCGATACCCTGACCCTGGCAACCGGCGAAGCCACCGCCAGCCTGCACGCGAAGGCCCGTGCCCAGCGCATCAACCTGCGCCAG
>NZ_JAWRYI010001501.1:0-240 GCF_046534705.1 Pseudomonas sp. SIMBA_068 | reverse complement strand
CCGCCTGCGCGTGCAGACCGAGCACAACGGTGATGCACTGACCCTGCCGGATTACTTCTCCAGCCGCTTCGAAGACAACAGCGGCCTGCTGCGGATCATCTCGGCCATCGTCATCCTGGTGTTCTTCACCATCTATTGCGCCTCTGGCATCGTTGCCGGTGCCCGCCTGTTCGAAAGCACCTTCGGCATGTCGTATGAAACTGCCCTGTGGGCGGGGGCTGCGGCCACGATTGCCTACAC
>NZ_JAWRYI010001500.1:0-240 GCF_046534705.1 Pseudomonas sp. SIMBA_068 | reverse complement strand
CTACTTAGACAGTGAAGATCAAACCCTTATTAAACGCTTTTCTGAAACCAGACGCTTACACCCTTTATCAATAGATTCACTTCCGCTTGATTTAGCCATAAAAAAAGAAAAAGAACTTCTCGATGTGCTAATTACGCGCGCCGATTACATGATCGATACCAGTGAGCTAAGCGTTCATCAACTTGCTGAATCAATTCGCGAAAAAATATTAGGTAAAAAAGACAAGCAGCTAATTGTTAC
>NZ_JAWRYI010001499.1:0-240 GCF_046534705.1 Pseudomonas sp. SIMBA_068 | reverse complement strand
CGGCATTTCCGCGACGTAGACGAACTGGGTCTGACCATGGTTGATGAGAGCGGTTTAATGCTACGCCAACTCATGCGCCAGGCGCGTCAGCGTATCGCCAAAGGCGGGAGTGTGATCCGCACCTCGGTCTCCACATTTATGGAGTTCATCGGTAATAATCCTAACGCCTTCCGGTTATTATTGCGGGAACGCTCCGGCACCTCCGCTGCGTTTCGTGCCGCCGTTGCGCGTGAAATTCAG
>NZ_JAWRYI010001498.1:0-240 GCF_046534705.1 Pseudomonas sp. SIMBA_068 | reverse complement strand
GATCCGCGTGCATGAACAATACGTTCCGGGATGCGCTCATGGTCAAAGTGGGTGATTTTCTCGCGCAGAATAAAATCTTCCAGCAGCGTTGGACCACGGTTACCGGCACGCAGTGAGTTTTGATCATCGGCGATGCGCACGCCCTGATTAGTGGTCAGCGCATAATTTTCACTGCCTTTGCGTACGTCTTCCAGAGAATTAAGTTTTTCGTTACGTGTATCAGGGGCTTTCAGGCTCCCA
>NZ_JAWRYI010001497.1:0-240 GCF_046534705.1 Pseudomonas sp. SIMBA_068 | reverse complement strand
CGAACTGGGTATCGACCGCCAGGACCCGGACTGGCCAGCCCTGTCGCTGGGCAACCAGATCCTCGGCGGCGGTGCGTTCGGCACCCGCCTGATGAGCGAGGTACGTGAAAAGCGCGGCCTGACCTACGGCGTGTACTCGGTGTTCAGCCCGATGCAGGTGCGCGGCCCGTTCATGATCAACCTGCAAACCCGTGCCGAGCTGAGCGAAGGCACGCTGAAGCTGGTGCAGGACATTCTTGC
>NZ_JAWRYI010001496.1:0-240 GCF_046534705.1 Pseudomonas sp. SIMBA_068 | reverse complement strand
CAGTGGTTTGCCCTTCTTTTATTTCTGAAGGAATATTCAGACTCTGACTGGCGCTACGGGCGGCTTTGAAATAAACCGATGCACCGCTTAACTGTAAATCGCCATGGTCGGCAGAGAGTTGTATGCGTTTCACAATGCGACAAACAGGAAGTTTCAGCGCCAGATCGTTGGTTTCGTTACGCGGCATTGCAATGACGCCGAGGAGTTTATGGTCGTTTGCCTGCGCCGTGCAGCACAGCA
>NZ_JAWRYI010001495.1:0-240 GCF_046534705.1 Pseudomonas sp. SIMBA_068 | reverse complement strand
CCTGACCCGGAAATGTTCCGCATCGGCGCTTCGGCAGTCGCTAATCTTGAGCCGCAATAATGAGCGCGCTCAACTCCCTGCCATTACCGGTGGTCAGGCTGCTGGCGTTCTTTCATGAAGAGTTAAGCGAGCGGCGACCAGGTCGCGTGCCGCAGACCGTGCAACTCTGGGTAGGCTGCCTGCTGGTGATTCTGATCTCGATGACCTTTGAGATCCCTTTTGTGGCGTTATCGCTGGCAG
>NZ_JAWRYI010001494.1:0-240 GCF_046534705.1 Pseudomonas sp. SIMBA_068 | reverse complement strand
GATCGAACTCGAAGTGTTTCTGCGGGAACTGGATCGGGTCTGCCAGGGCCTGGCCATTTCGTTGCTGCCCATCGGTTATCGGCCCTACGGGGGCGTGGCGTCGGTGGCGACGGTGCCGCGTACTCGCTACTTGCACATGATGCCTATCCTGGAAAAGGTCTCGGGGGCCTCGGCCGGGCAGAAGATGACGGCCTCGATGCAGATTTCCGTCGACTACTTCTCCGAGCAGCATGCGGGCAA
>NZ_JAWRYI010001493.1:0-240 GCF_046534705.1 Pseudomonas sp. SIMBA_068 | reverse complement strand
CTGACGACCCTGCGCTTCGTAGCGCTGACGCTCTTCGTCACTCGCCTCATGGGCGTTCCAGACGTGCATCAGGTTGTCATCGACAAACCACCAGGCTTTGCTCAGCGGATAGTCGTTGTTCCAGCGCAGCAGATCCTCTTCAAGGGTATCGGCAGAGACGGCATATTTGTGGCAGGTGAAGATGCTAAACGGCTGGGTACGCAGGGTTACCGCGGTAACAATGCCTAGTGCGCCCAGTGA
>NZ_JAWRYI010001492.1:0-240 GCF_046534705.1 Pseudomonas sp. SIMBA_068 | reverse complement strand
CCAACCGCCATTACCGGAACGATGCCGTCGCGCTTTCTGTCTTCGGGTACCATCGCAATCCCCTGGGCGATGGCTTGCTGACAGTTACGAATATCTACCTGTTTGCCATCAATATAAATTTTTCCTTCCCATTGTCCGGGCCACACGCCAAACAGGCACTGAATGGTCTCGGTACGTCCGGCACCAACGAGTCCGGCAATACCCAGTATTTCGCCACGTTTCAGGGAAAACGAGACATCA
>NZ_JAWRYI010001491.1:0-240 GCF_046534705.1 Pseudomonas sp. SIMBA_068 | reverse complement strand
GCCAGCCCTGCAGGCTGTAGAAGATCAGCAGCATCAGCACCAGGTCCGGTACGCCGCGGATCAAGGTGGTGTAGCAGGTCGCCGGGATCTGCAGCAGGCGCAGCGGCGAAAGCTTGGCCGCCGCCCCCAGCAGCCCCAGGAGCATGCTCACCAGCAGCGCCAGGGCGGAGAGTTTCAGGGTCATCCAGGCGCCGTGCAGCAACAGCGGCCCATAGCCTTGCAGGACCTCGAGGTCCAGGC
>NZ_JAWRYI010001490.1:0-240 GCF_046534705.1 Pseudomonas sp. SIMBA_068 | reverse complement strand
CTCGTTACGATTAGACCCAAATATGGTGGTTACCTTTAATCCTTTGGTAAATTTAAGTATTTCGTTTTGCCAGTTACTCACTAAACTGGTTGGACACACGATTAGTGTAGGACCTGCCTGCGGACGATTATACGTACTCGTTAAAAACGCAATAACCTGCAGTGTTTTACCTAACCCCATATCGTCAGCTAAAATGCCACCAAGTTTGTGGCGTTTTAAAAAACTCAGCCAATCAACACC
>NZ_JAWRYI010001489.1:0-240 GCF_046534705.1 Pseudomonas sp. SIMBA_068 | reverse complement strand
CGCCCCACAACTGCTGGCCGCGCTGAACGGGGCCCGGTTAGGGGCATGGCTGTGGGATATTGAAAGCGGCCGTGTCAGCTGGTCACGGGGCACCCAGGCCCTGTTCGGCTTCGACCCGCAGCGCCCGCTGCCTGCTGATGTCGACTACCTCGACCTGCTGCCCGAAGAAGACCGCGCCCGCACGCGACAGGTGTTCCAGGCGGTGTTCAACGGCGAGCCGGTGGAACAGGCCATGCGTCA
>NZ_JAWRYI010001488.1:0-240 GCF_046534705.1 Pseudomonas sp. SIMBA_068 | reverse complement strand
AACTACCGGAAAATGCTTTAGTACTAGCGCAAACAATATGATTGTCAGCATAAACTTTAGTGCGTTACCGCGTTTTAACGCGTTATACGCTTGTTCTGCACGACTCGCCCCCATAAATCGGAATGCGTAAAGTGCAAAAACACAGTGAGGAAGTATCGCAACTGCACCACCAGCTAACGCTGACAGACTGGCTTCAACTCCCAAACCAATAAAAATAATTACGGCAGCAAATAATGCTAC
>NZ_JAWRYI010001487.1:0-240 GCF_046534705.1 Pseudomonas sp. SIMBA_068 | reverse complement strand
ATTGATAGTCCTAGTATTTCTAGATTTGACACTGATGACAAAGCGGGATTAGAAGCATTGGTTAAATGCTTTGAGGCTAGCTTGTAATGAAAGATTTGCTAAATGTTCAAGACTACCTATTTGCTTTACAAGATGTAGGCGACTGGGAAGGCGAAGAAGAACATGTAGCGGAAACGCTCAATGATTTGATTCACATTGCTTGGGACAAACTCCCAGATGATTTAGATTGTGAATCAATCG
>NZ_JAWRYI010000021.1:0-15098 GCF_046534705.1 Pseudomonas sp. SIMBA_068 | reverse complement strand
TTGCCACCGGTAGCGCCGGTGATCGTGGTACTGACGGTCGAACCATTGTTGTAGACGTCGTTCGCCGGGGTCTGGAAATCAACGCTGCCCTGGGTTTTGCCGGCCTCAACAGTGATGGTCTGGCCATTGGACAGGGTCACGGTCACTGGCGTCTGGGCAGGGTTGCTCAGGGTTACGGTGTAGGTAATCACGCCACCCTCGGTCACCGACGGGGTGGCCGTCAGGGTCGCGGTGGTGGTGTCGACGGAGTCATTGATCGTGGTCTGAGCCGGAGTCGGGTTCGGGGTCAGTTGCTCGAAGTTACCGCCGGTGGCGTTTTCGATGGTGACGCTGACAGTCGAGCCGTTGTTGTAGACGTCATTCGCCGGAGTCTGGAAATCAACGCTGCCCTGGGTCTTGCCGGCTTCAACGGTGATGGTCTGGCCATTGGACAGGGTCACAGTCACCGGAGTCTGGGCAGGGTTGCTCAGGGTTACGGTGTAGGTGATCACGCCGCCTTCAGTAACGCTTGGCGAAGCGGTCAGTGTTGCGGTGGTGGTGTCCACCGAATCGTTGATCGTGGTCTGAGCCGGAGTCGGGTTCGGGGTCAGTTGCTCGAAGTTACCGCCAGTGGCGTTTTCTATGGTGACGCTGACAGTCGAACCGTTGTTGTAGACGTCGTTCGCCGGGGTCTGGAAATCAACGCTGCCTTGGGTTTTGCCGGCCTCAACGGTAATGGTCTGGCCGTTGGACAGGGTCACGGTCACCGGAGTCTGGGCAGGGTTGCTCAGGGTCACGGTGTAGGTGATCACGCCGCCTTCGGTGACGCTTGGCGAAGCGGTCAGGGTCGCAGTGGTGTTATCGACCGAGTCGTTGATCGTGGTCTGAGCCGGAGTCGGGTTCGGGGTCAGTTGCTCGAAGTTACCGCCGGTGGCGTTTTCGATGGTGACGCTGACGGTCGAGCCGTTGTTGTAGACGTCGTTCGCCGGGGTCTGGAAATCAACGCTGCCCTGGGTTTTGCCGGCCTCAACGGTGATGGTCTGGCCGTTGGACAGTGTCACAGTCACCGGCGTCTGGGCAGGGTTGCTCAGGGTCACGGTGTAGGTAATCACGCCGCCTTCAGTGACGCTCGGCGAAGCAGTCAGAGTGGCGGTCGTGTTATCGACCGAGTCACTGATTACCGTCTCAGCCGGTGCAGGGTTCGGCGTCAGTTGCTCGAAGTTGCCACCGGTAGCGCCGGTGATCGTGGTACTGACGGTCGAACCATTGTTGTAGACGTCGTTCGCCGGGGTCTGGAAGTCGACGCTGCCTTGGGTCTTGCCAGCTTCGATGGTGATTACCTGCCCGTTGGACAGCGTAACGGTCACCGGAGTCTGGGCAGGGTTGCTCAGGGTCACGGTGTAGGTGATCACGCCACCTTCGGTCACCGACGGATTCGCCGTCAGCGTCGCAGTGGTGGTGTCGATGGTATCGGTAACCTGGGTGACTGCCGGCGTTTGCGGCACTGTCACAGTCAGGCCGTTGCCGCCAGTGGTACCCGTTACAGTTGCCGAGATCTGGCCACCGTCGATATAAGGCGTGTCATTTGCCGGGACCACGACATTGACGCTGCCGCTGGTCTGCCCGGCCGGGATGACGATTACGGCACCATTGGACAGGGTGACGACCAGGTTGGTGGTCGGCGCCTGGCCAACCGTGGCGGTATAGACGATTACGCCACCCGCTTCGCTGATGGAAGGAGTGGCGCCAAGAATCAGGTCGGTAGCAACGTTGGTGTCGATCGTCGGCGTAGTCACCTGGTTATTGCTGGTGGTATCCAGCAAGCCAACCTCTTCGCTGTCGAGCACGGTAGCAAAGCCCAGCCCTTCCGTCGGGAAGCCAACGGTAGCATCGACCCGACCCGCGGTTTCTTCGAGCATCACGAAGCTGTGACCACCGCCAAGCGCGCCGCCGCCGCCCGCTGCGGACGGGCCGGCTGCGGTGGCTTCAAGTTCGGTAGTCGGGTCGACACCGGCCGCGATCGCCTGTTGCAGCTCTTCTACCGACGGCGCGGCCTGTGCGGTCGCCTGGCTCAGGTCGGTGCTGCTGTCAGGCGCATCGGCGCTCCACTGGCTGTCGCGGCCCAGGTCAAGCAGACGGCCATCGGCTAGCTCCAAAGTAACTGCGCCGCCCGGGCCAGTGAGCACTTCCTCACCTGCCAGCAGGCGGTCCCCTTCGATGAGCACACGACGAATGCCCTCTGGGGATACCGCAATAACCTGGCCGACAATGCTTTTGACGATGGCTACAACGCTGCTCATTGGACTCTCCGTGTGACCCTATGGGTACTTCCATGCCAGAGCGGCACTCGCAAGCCACTGCAGGCGGAACTATGTCGATGATCTCTTGACGCTTTATTGCGTCAATTTTTCGCCTATAACTATTTGGAATTACTTAAATGCCAAACTATTGACCTTATAGAGGCCATCCTAAACAATCGGCAATGTAATGTCACATTGATATTTGTACCTTAGCCAACCGTTCATTGAGGACAAATGTCGTACATCATCGAAAGCTTGCTTAACGCTAGTTCGAGCAATGTTTTTAACGCCTGGACATTGGCATTTAATGCTGCAGAACAGCCGCCCATCGGCAACCGTCAAGCCTGCACGCGTCAATTTTCAGATTACTTTCGCGCGCCAGGCTGCTAACTCCATACAAGCACAAACCTTGCCTGAAACCGGACAGGCCGGGGCGTCCAAACGAGGCAACATCGGGGCTGTATAGGGTTCGAGCCAACGCCAAAGCCTTTTACAGCGCCCGGCCTGCAACAACGCTTCATCGCAGATCAGATAGATAGAGAACGATTGCGCAGATACTGACACGGCGATGATGGCAAACCCTTGACGATTTCTGAACCAGCGCCAAGCGTGCAAGCAGATTTTGTACGATGAATTTTAACGATCAGCACTTTTAAAACCGTCAACAAATCAGCGCCCATTAAATGACGAAGACAAAGATCGATCATAGGCGGCCCACTCACTGTCTGGCGGGCAGGCTATGCTGCTGAAAGTGCTTCAGCCTGTACCCATACCGGATCAAAAATGAAACACCCACTGCTCGGGAGCAGTCTGGTAGCAATGAACGACGTACAATTGTTTACTCAGTGTCGATTCGAGGCGACCATTGGCCGTCTGCTCAGCCATAAGGGCGTCGTAGCCCCACCTACACCGCTTTGCAGCACCATTGAAAGCCAGGGCGAGCCGGCCAGACTTAACGGCGGCACACCCACCCCACCCACCACAAGGATGAAGAGAGCGCCGCGTGGAATCTGAAGTCAGTCGAGTCCAACTCAGCCATGATCCACGCAGTCAGCATGACGATCCCTTGCTGGATAGCCTGCTGAGCCTGTGTGTCCTGCACCAGAAACCCGCCAGCCGGGTCATGCTGACCACCGGCCTGCCGCTGCCCGCCCAGCGCCTGAGCCCCGAGCTGCTGCCCCGTGCCGCCGCCCGGGCCGGCCTGCAAGGGCGTCTGCTGCAGCGCAAGCTGGAGCAGATCCCGAGCATCGCCATGCCGGCGATGCTACTGCTGAAGGAAGGCCGCAGTGCCGTCCTGCTAGGCTGGGAGAACGAAGATACCGCGCGCCTGTTGCTCAGCGAGAGCGACGGCGGCGAGGTGCATGTCAGCCGCGAAGCCCTGCAAAGCGACTATAGCGGCCGGGTATTCTTCGCCCAGCCGCAGCACAAGTTCGACGTCAACCACGGCAACCTCATCCCGCGGGCAAAGTCGTGGTTCCGCGATACCCTGCTGCGCAGCAAGTGGCTGTATATCGACGCCATCGCCGCCAGCCTGGTGATCAACCTGATCGCCCTGGCTGCGCCGCTGTTTGTGATGAACGTGTATGACCGTGTGGTGCCCAACCAGGCAACGTCAACGCTCTGGGTGCTGGCCATCGGTATCGCCGGCGCCTACATCTTCGACCTGATCCTCAAGGGGCTGCGAGGCCTTTGCCTGGACCTGGCCGGCAAGAAGACCGACCTGATCATCTCGGCGACGCTGTTCGAGCGCATCGTCGGCATGTCGATGAAGTACCGCCCGGCCAGGGTCGGCAGCTTTGCCCAGAACATTCACGAGTTCCAGGGCCTGCGCGACTTCCTCGCCTCATTGACCCTGACCAGCCTGATCGACCTGCCGTTCACCATTCTTATCCTGATCGTCATCGCCATCATTGGCGGGCACCTGGTGTGGATCCCGATCATTGCCTTCCCGCTGGCCCTGGGCATCGGCTATGCCTTGCAACGGCCGCTGATGGCGACCATGGAGCGGACCATGGCCCTGGCCTCCGAGCGCCAGTCCAGCCTGATCGAAACCCTGGCCGGCCTGGATGCGGTAAAGGTCAACAACGCCGAAAGTGAACGCCAGTACATGTGGGAGCAGACCCTGGGCACCCTCAGCCGCCTGGAACTGCGCGTGAAGGTGCTGTCGAGCCTGGCGATGAACATCACCATGCTCATCCAGCAGCTGGCTGGCGTGGCGATGATCTGCGTTGGCGTGTACCTGATCATCGACGGCAACTTGAGCATGGGCGGTCTGGTGGCGTGCTACATGCTTAGCGGTCGGGCGCTCGGGCCACTGGCCTCGCTCAACGGCTTGCTTGCCCGCTACCAGCAAGCCAAGGTCACCATGGTGGCCACAGACCACATGATGGAACTGCCGCAAGAGCGCAACTTCGAGGAGCGCCCGCTGAGCCGCAAGGTACTGCAGGGTAGTGTCGAGTTCCGCGGGGTTGATTTCACCTACCCGAACCAGCAGAACCTGGCGCTGAAGAACATCAACCTGACCATCCGCCCCGGCGAAAAAGTCGGCATCATCGGCCGCAGTGGCTCGGGCAAGAGCTCGCTGGCCAAGCTCATCGTCGGCCTGTACGAGGCCGATGGCGGCTCGCTGCTGGTCGATGGCGTGGACATTCGCCAGATCGACGTCAGCGAACTGCGCCACAACATCGGCTATGTACCGCAGGACATCCAGCTGTTGGCCGGTACCCTGCGCGACAACCTGGTCAGCGGTGCCCGTTACATCGAGGACGAACTGATCCTGCAGGCCGCCGAGCTGGCGGGTGTTCATGAATTTGCCCGTTTGCACCCGGACGGTTACGAGCTGCAAGTGGGTGAGCGCGGGCAGAACCTGTCCGGCGGCCAGCGGCAGAACGTAGCCCTGGGCCGTGCGCTGCTGCTCAACCCGCAAATCCTGTTGCTGGACGAGCCGACCAGTGCCATGGACAACACCGGCGAAGAGCGCCTCAAGCAGCGCCTGCAAGCGGTGGTGGAAAGCAAGACGGTACTGTTGGTCACGCACCGGGCCTCGCTGCTGTCGCTGGTGGACCGGCTGATCGTGATCGATCGCGGGCAGATTGTCGCCGACGGCCCGAAAGCCGCGGTCATGGATGCGCTGAAGAAGGGGCAGATCAGTGTTGCATAAGCTGGATATGGGGCAATTCAAGGATGGCCTGCGGCGCTACTTCAAAGGTTCCGACTCACTGGGCGGCCAGCCGCTGCCAGAGGTCAACAAGGCCCTGATCGAAGATGCACCGCGGGTTGTGCGGCTGACCATCTGGGGCGTGATCCTGTTCTTCGTGTTCTTGATCGTGTGGGCCAGCGTCGCCCCCATCGACGAGGTCACGCGGGGTGAAGGCAAGGCCATTCCGTCGTCCAAGGTGCAAAAGATCCAGAACCTGGAGGGCGGTATCGTCGCCGAAATCTTCGCCAAGGAAGGGCAGATCGTTGAAGTGGGCCAGCCATTGCTGCGCCTGGATGAAACCCGCTTCGCCTCCAACGTTGGTGAGACCGAGGCCGACCGCCAATCCATGGCCCTGCGGGTCGAACGCCTGAGTGCCGAGGTAGAGGACCGCCCGCTGAAGATCGACGAAGAACTGCGCAAAGCCGCACCAAGCCAGGCGGCCAGTGAAGAGTCGCTGTACCAGAGCCGGCGCCAGCAACTGCAGGACGAAATTGGCGGCCTGCAGCAGCAGCTGGTTCAGCGCCAGCAAGAGCTGCGTGAATACAGCTCCAAACGCGCCCAGTACGCCAACAGCCTGGAGTTGCTGCGCAAGGAAATCGGCATGTCAGAACCACTGGTGGCAACCGGCGCAATCTCCCAAGTCGAAGTGCTGCGCCTGCGCCGCGCCGAAGTGGAGAACCGTGGCCAGCTGGACTCCACTGCGCTGGCCATCCCGCGTGCCGAGGCGGCCATCCGCGAGGTGCAAAGCAAGATCGAGGAAACCCGAGGCAAATTCCGCAGTGAAGCGCTGACCCAGCTGAACGAGGCACGCACCGAGCTGAACAAGGCCACGGCCACCAGCAAGGCACTGGACGATCGGGTGCACCGTACCATGGTCACTTCGCCTGTACGCGGTATCGTCAAGCAGATGCTGGTCAACACCATTGGTGGGGTGATCCAGCCTGGCAGCGATATCATTGAAGTGGTACCCCTGGACGACACGCTGGTCATCGAAGCGAAGATCCTGCCCAAGGACATCGCCTTCCTGCACCCTGGCCAGGAGGCGACCGTCAAGTTCACGGCCTACGACTACACCATCTACGGTGGGCTCAAGGCCAAGCTGGAACAGATCGGCGCCGACACCATCACCGACGAAGACAAGAAGACCACCTACTACCTGATCAAGCTGCGCACCGACCGCAGCCACCTGGGGACTGACGAGAAACCGCTACTGATCATCCCAGGGATGGTGGCGACGGTGGATATCATGACCGGCAAGAAGACCATCATGAGCTACTTGCTCAAGCCGATCATGAAGGCGCGTTCGGAGGCGCTGCGCGAGCGCTGATCAGTTTGGCCACTGCTTTCCAGTGGCTCCTCTGGCCCTATCGCCGGCAAGCCAGCTCCCACAGGTACCGCACTGGCTTTGAAGTTGGTGCAGTACCTGTGGGAGCTGGCTTGCCGGCGATAAGGCCGGAACTGCCAGTACGAGAACTCAGCGCCAAGGCGCAGGTTCACCTACCAGCTGCCCCTGAATGCCGCCTACCCCCATCTCCTGCAGCTCCCGCCGCTCCCCTTCTGTCTCGACCCGCTCGGCAATCAGCGGCAAGTCGATGCTGTGCGCTGCACGCTGGATCGCCTCGATGAACAGCCGCTTGTGCTGCTCATGGTCGATGTTACGGATGTAGCTGCCGTCAATTTTCAGGTACGCCAAGCCCAGGTGCGCCAGGTTGCCGATCATGCTGAAGCGCCCGCCAAAGCGCTGCAGCGCCAAGCCAAAACCCAGCCCGTGCAGGCGCCGGGTGAGTTGCTCCAGAGCCGCCTGCTCAGGCAACTGCTCCTCGCCAATTTCAAAAACCAGCCGCGGGCCGAGCGCCGCGTTCTGGCCCAGCAGTTCAAAGATGCGGTGCAGGGCCTTGGGGTCGGCCAATGTAGCGGCGGACAGGTTCAGCGCCAGCACCTGATCATGCCCACGCAGGTGCGCCAACACTTTCTCCAGCACCAGCACGTCCAGCCGCGGCATCCAGCCGAAGCGCTCCAGCCAAGGCAGGAAGCGACCCGCCGGCAGTGCCTCGCCCTGGCCATCCTGCAAGCGGGAAATCACCTTGTGGTGCAGTACCCGTTGCACCGTAGTGCAATCCACCACCGGCTGGAAGAACAGCTCGAAATGCCCATTTTTGAACGCCTGATCGAGCCGCTCATGCCAGGCGTGCTGGCTATCGGCAGCCACTGCAGCCACGCCTTGTTCAAGGCATACCCACCCCGGCGTTGGCTGGTTCTCGGCACGGGCCAGAGCCTCATCGGCGAGCTTCAGCAAAGCCTGCGGAGAATCACCCGGGCTGAATGGCGCGAGGCCGATACAAGCCACCGGGTCGATATCACTGGCGCCCGTTTCGTGCAGGCTCTGCAGCGTTGCCTCCAGGGCCTGGGCCAGGTTTACCGCTTCTTCATGCACCATGCCCGGCGCCAGCACGGCAAACTCGCCACCGCGGCTGCGGGAAATCAGGTCGTTGGTTTCCGGGAAGCTGGCACAGGTACGGCGCAACTGCTCACCCACGGCCTGCAGCAACTGGTCGGTACGCTGTCCGCCAAGGCGTGCGTTCAGCCCTGCCAACCCTTGGACACGCAGTAACAGCAGGTAGCCGGCGCGCGCGTCCTCCAGGTTGCTTACCCGGGTGTTCAGCTGCATTTCGAAATAGCGGCGGTTCGAGAGCCCGGTCAGGCTGTCCTGATAGGACTCCGCACGCAACCGCTCGCTGCGCTCGGCCTGCTCGGTAAACAGCGCCTTGAGCTTCTCGACCATCTGGTTCATCGCCTGCACCACACGGCGCAGTTCCGGTGTGCGGGGCAACTCGGGCAGGCTGAGAAATTCGCGGCGCGCAATGGCATGGGATTGCTCAACCATATAGTCCAGCGGGCGCAACTGGCGGCGCAACAGCAAGGCGCCGAGCACGGCACTGGCTGCACCGCACAGCAGTAACCAGCCCAGGCTGCCCAAGGCGCTTTGCCAGAGTTTGGCAATGGCAAACATCGGGTGGCTGATCACTTCCACCCGCGCGGCCTGCTGCCAGCCGCGGCTGACGATGGCGTCGCCACCGGCGGCCTCAAGGCCGATCAGGTGCACGAACCAGCGCGGTACCCCGCCAGGGTCCGGCTCGGCGTGGCGCTCCACTAGTACGGCGTTGGAGCCCAGGTCGACGACCTTGATGCTTGCATAGTAACCACTGTCGAAGATCGAGCTGACCATCAGCTCGACCATCGCCGGGTCGTCGATATTCGGCGTCAGCGAAAGCGCCAGCGCGGTCGCTGCATCTTGGGCGTGCGAACGCAACTGGTTGACGTACTGGCTGCGCGAGCTTTCCAGGCTAACCATGAAACTGCCACTGAAGGCGACTACCAGGAACAGGCAAATGGCCAACAGCAATTGTTTGAACAGTGACATCTGTGCTCCTTCAGTAAACCGGCTCGGCCGGGAACCCTTCGGCCTGCATTTTCTTCAGCAAATCCTGCCAGCGTGACAGCCGCTTGGTGTCTCCGACCTTCTTGTTGCCTGCGGCGCCCGTCAACCACAACCCCTCGCCATTGAAGGCATACACCGGCAGCAGGTCGGTACGTTGGCTTGCCGGCTTGATGGCATCCATGAGGCTGTCGAGCACCAAAGGCTGGGCCTGTGGGTTTGAATAATAAGTCAGGACCATGTGCGCGCGATTCTGCCGCAACGCCTTGACGTAGGTGATGCGCAGTTTTTCGCTGGGGATGCCCATGCGCCGCAGGCTGAAATACTTGGCGATGGCGTAGTCCTCGCAGTCCCCGGCACCTTTGATCAGTGCCTGCACCGGTGTGGCCCAGTAGTCGACCTCATGCCACAGGTCAATGTCTTCGACATAGCGCAATTGCTGGTTGAAAAAACGGTTGACCACTTGCAGCTGCTCAAGCTCAGTACCCTGCTTTTGCGTGGCCATCAGGTTCTGCCAGGCATCGATACGGCCCTGCCCGACACCCAGAGGACCATACAAGGCCTGCGACTTGCGGCTGATCTGGGAGAAATCCCAATCCGCGTGCAAGCCGCCCAGCAGCAGACTGCCCAGCAGCCCGGCAAAGGCGACACGTCGCACAACGGTTTTGAACATCCAGGATATCGCCACTGCCAAGCCCTGTGCAGGCCAGTCGAAAGCAGCGATGGTGCGGCTTGCCACTGCAAAAAACAATGGCACCCTGCAATCATGCATCCGCCTGTCAGCCGGCCTACACTTTCTGTTTATAACCTTCTATAGGCCGCTTCCTTTGGCGGGCGACTTCATCCACCATAGCCGCGCTTTTGGGCGCCCGTGCCAATGCGGGCCTAGGTTTGACAACCCCCACAAGCTGTAACTAGTGTCATTGGATCCAACTTTAGTCATCGTTGAGGCAGACGTCGCGTGGCCGAGAAAATCAAATTGAGCAATGTGCTGGTCAGCGAGCAGCTGTCGCCGCACCAGGCCCGTGCCGTGATCGAAGAACGCCTGCGTAGCGCCATCCTCGATGGCCGCCTGCCCCCTGGCACCGCCGTGCGACAACAAGAGCTCGCCACCTTGTTTGGCGTCAGCCGCATGCCCGTGCGCGAAGCCCTGCGCCAGCTTGAAGCGCAATCGCTGCTGAAAGTTGAGATGCACAAGGGTGCGGTGGTTGCGCCGCTGATCGGCGAGGATGCGGTGGACACCTATGCCCTGCGCGTACTGCTTGAGAGCGAAGCGCTGCGCCAGTCGATCCCGCTGCTTGATGCCAGCGATATCGCCAGCGCCCGTGGCTATATTCAGCAACTGGAGAACGAAACACGCCACGCCGAAATCGGCCGCCTGAACCGCCTGTTCCACATGGCGCTGTACAGCAAGGCGTCGAACAGGAAGCTGCTGCGCCTGATTGAGAACGAACTGAACGAAGAAGAGCGCTTCCTGCGTTTTCATCTTTCATCCATGGGCCTGGGCAAGCTGACCCAGGACGATCACAACGCATTGGTAGACGCGGCAAGCGACAAGCTGGTGGATGAGGCGGTAGCCGTGCTGGCCCGGCACCTCAATAGCGGAGCGCTGGTAATCCGCAATTATCTGGATGCGCAACGGGCGCGTTAGCCCGTAACTGGCTTTACGTGCGGCGCGAGCAGATGGGTTGCAAATTGACCCTGCCACGCCAACAATGAGACTAATTATCATTCATGTCCATTGATGCCAGCGCCCTCCACTATGCCCAGCAACGACTCCGTGCAAACGCTCTACAGTGACCACCACGGCTGGTTACACGCCTGGCTGCGCAGCAAGCTGGGCAATGCCGCCGATGCCGCAGACCTGGCCCATGATACCTTCGTCCGCTTGCTGCAACGCCGCGAACACCTGCAGTTGAATACCCCTCGGGCGTTCTTGCGCACGGTAGCGCGTGGGCTGGTCATCGATCACTGGCGCCGCGAGGAACTGCACAGGGCCTACCTGGAGGCACTGGCCCATGTGCCGCAAGCACAGTATCCCTCGGCCGAAACCCGCGAGCTGCTGCTGGAATTGCTTGAGCGTATCTCGCGCATGCTCGACGGCCTCAAACCCAAGGTACGTCGCGCCTTCCTGCTGGCCCAATGCGAGGGGCTGAAGCACCAGGCCATTGCCGAGCAGATGGGGATCTCGGTGCGTACCGTAGAGCGGTACATCGCCGATGCGCTCTACCATTGCTATGTGCTGCGCTACGAAGACGAGTGTTGAATCAATGACTGCCGCACGCCCTGATGCAAAAGCCGTCAAACAGGCCATCCAGTGGCTGCTGCGGTTGCGCGAGAGCGGGCATGAGCCGACGCTGCAACAACAATGCGCGCAATGGCGCAGTGCCCACAACGAACATGAGCAGGCCTGGCAACGGGTGATGCACCTGCATCAGGACCTTGACCTGCGCTCCGTCCCCGGTGCCGGGTTGGCGTTGCAAACCCTGGAAGCCAGCCAGCAACGTCTGCACCGCCGGCAAGCGCTGAAGCTGCTTGGCGGCGTTGTCATGGTGGGATCGGCGACATGGCTGGCCAAAGACCTCGATGCTATCAGTGCGTGGGCGTCGGACTATGCCACCGGCACCGGTGAGCAACGCGTCTTCACCCTCCCCGATGGCTCACTGATGCAACTCAATACCCGCACTGCCGTGGACCTGGCCTTCAATGACCAGCAGCGTCTGGTTCGCCTGAAGCAGGGGGAGCTGATGATTACCTGCAACTCCGGGCATCCAGTGCTGGTACAAACCCGCGATGCACTGCTGGAAGGATTCGCAGGGCGCTTTGTGGCCTACCAGGACAACGATTGCACACGTGTCAGTGTCAACCACGGCAAAGTGGCGATCCACCGGCCTGGCAATGGCCACCTTCTGTGGATTGAAGGCGGCCAGCACTGGCGCCTGGATGCTCAAGGCGCGCACCAGCTGACGCACCTGGACATGGACGCGATGGCCTGGACTGAAGGGCTGATCGTTACCCAGGACATACGCCTGTCCGACTTCCTCGCGCAGGTCAGCCGTTACCGCCACGGTTACCTGGGCTGCAGCGAAGAAATTGCCGATTTGCGCCTGTCCGGGGTGTTCCGCCTCGAAGACCCGGAGCAGCTGCTTCAGTTGCTGCCGCAAACGCTGCCCGTAAGGCTTCGCCAACGTACACGCTGGTGGGTACGTGTAGAAAGCATGGCCTGATGAGGCCTTGACGATTTCTGGCGGGTTTTCAATCCCGGTCCGGCTAGGACAGTAAGCGACACCATCTGCCCTCAACACTTCAACGGACCCTTCATGCCTATCAACCCGGTGTTAACCCACACTCTCAACTTGAATGATTATCGACCTGTCCTGCAATCAGCACGCTTGCGCCATGCTATCCGGGCTGCGCTGTTTGGTACTGCCTTGAGCCTGGCCGCTGTTCCGCAACTTTGCGCAGCGGCTGAGACAGCCCAAGTGAGTCATCGCTATGCAATTCCGGCCGGACAACTGGCCGACGTACTCAATCAGTTCGCTCGCCAGGCCGGAATTACCCTGTCAAGTACGCCTCAGCTCACCGATGGCCTGCAATCGAACGGCCTGCAGGGGCAGTACGCTACCGACCAGGCGCTGCGCCAACTGCTCAATGGCAGCGGCCTGGAAGCGGTCAGCCAGGATGGACGTAGCTATGTGTTGCAGACACAACCCCAGGAAGCCGCCCTGTCATTGCCAGACACTGATATCCGTGGGTTCACCCTCGGCAATGCGCTGGGCAGCATGGAGGGTTACAACGCCACCCACAGCCAGGTGGCGACCAAGACCAGCACGCCGTTGGTGGAAACCTCTCAATCCGTCTCGGTGGTTACTCGCCAGCAGATGGATGATCAGGGCTCACAGACCGTTGCCCAGGCCATGCGCTACACGCCTGGGGTACTGACCAACCCTTACGGTGCCACCCATCGCTACGACTATGTGGCCATGCGCGGCTTCAACGACGGTTCTGTGGATAACATCTACGTCGATGGGCTCAAATCGATGGGTGACAACGGCACCTACAGCACCATGCAGGTAGACCCGTACTTCCTTGAGCGCATCGACATTCTGAAGGGGCCCTCCTCGGTGCTGTATGGGCGAAGCTCGCCGGGGGGGCTGGTCGCCCTGACCACCAAGAAGCCGCTGTTTACCCCATTCCATCAGATTCAGGCCACGGTTGGCACCCAAGGCCAGCGTGGTATGGGTTTCGACTTCAGCGGCCCTGTGGATGACGATCAGCGTATCGCTTATCGCCTGACAGGCCTGGCGGATGCGTCCGACACCCAGTTCGACCACAACAAGGAAGAACGCTACACCATCGCCCCGGCCATCAGCGTCGATTTCACCGAAGATACCTCGCTCACGCTTCAGGCTTACCTGCAGCACGACCCTAACGGAGGGTACCACGGTGGCAACCCTGCAGACGGCATGCTGCACAAGCGCAATGGCTTGCGCTTGTCAGACCACTTCTTCGAGGGCGAGCCGGGCATCGACAACTACGAACGTACGCAACAGTCGTTCAGCTACCAGTTCGAGCACCGCTTCAACGATGTGTTCACGGCGCGGCAGAACTTCCGTTACCAGGATTCGGACGTGTCCATGGACCAGGTGTACTCAGCCGGCTGGGCAGATGCCGACAGCAACGTCCTCAACCGCGCCTATACCGGCGGCGACGAGCGCCTGCATTCGTACATCATCGACAATATGCTGCAGGCGGAATTCTTCACCGGCGCTGCCAAACACACTCTGCTGCTGGGCACCGACTACCAGCGGCGCAAGGCCGATGTCGCATGGCGTTATGGCTCGGTCGACCCGCTGGACGCCGGCAACCCGCAGTACGGCAATGGCAACCTTCAGGTACTGGGCGAAAACCGCTACCAGCGGCGCTTGCAACAAACCGGTGTGTACCTGCAGGACCTGGTGGAGCTGGACCAGTGGCGTTTCTCCCTGGGGCTTCGCCAGGACTGGGTGAAGGTGTCGGAGGAGAATCGCGACAGCGACACCAAGGTCAGCGATCAGCGCTCCAAGTTCACCACCCGGGCCGGGGTGCTCTACCTGTTCGAGAACGGCATTGCGCCCTATGTCAGCTACTCGGAGTCGTTCAATCCCAACACCGTGTCCGACCAGGAAGGCCGCCCGCTGGCACCGACTGAGGGCACTCAATGGGAAGCAGGTATCAAGTATCAGCCTCCGGGCAGCGACAACCTGTTTACCGCATCGGTGTTCCGCATCGAGCAGGAAAACCTGGCCTCGAAGCAGCCTGACGAAAACTTCTATCGCCCGGTAGGTGAAGTACGCTCGCAAGGGCTGGAGCTGGAGGCACATGTGCAGCTGACCGACAGCCTCAAACTGCTGGGCGGCTACACCTTCACCGATATCGAATATTCCAGGTCGATGCCGAGCCTGACGTCGGGCAGCCTGGACAACAAAGGTAATTCGCCAACCCAGGCACCAAAACAGATGTTCTCGCTGTGGGCTGACTACAACTTCCGCCAAGGGCCGCTGGATGGCGTGCGGCTGGGCGGTGGAGTGCGGTATGTGGGCTACAGCTGGGTGGATGCGGAAAACAGCATGAAGGTGCCTTCCTACACGTTGTTCGACGCCTCGCTGGGCTATGACCTGGGCAAGGTTGGGCTCAAGGGTGTGGATGTGCGCATTAACGCAAACAACCTTACCAATGAAAGCTACATCACCTCATGTGCCAGCCTGAACTACTGCTACATGGGTGAAGAGCGCAATGTCAGCGCCACGGTCAGCTATCAGTTCTGAAATGAAAGTGGCTGCTGATACGCGGTCCGTGTAGGAGCGGCCTTGTGTCGCGATCGGGCTGAAAGTGAAGGCCCGGAAAAGACAAAGCCCCTGTCTGCATTGCAGACAGGGGCTTTGGGTTTGAATCTTGACGATGACCTACTCTCACATGGGGAAACCCCACACTACCATCGGCGATGCATCGTTTCACTGCTGAGTTCGGGATGGGATCAGGTGGTTCCAATGCTCTATGGTCGTCAAGAAATTCTGTGTGCTGGCCCGTCACTCGGACGTGCCTGCGAATCTCTGTAGTTCCTACTTAAAGACAAAACCCCTACCTGCATGCGCAGATAGGGGTTTTGCGAAATGAATCTTGACGATGACCTACTCTCACATGG
>NZ_JAWRYI010000167.1:0-347 GCF_046534705.1 Pseudomonas sp. SIMBA_068 | reverse complement strand
GCACCTCGCCTAGCTGCTGATAAAACGAATAACGGGCAGGCAGCAGGATAAAGCTCACGCGAACTGTTGCCGCAGCGAGCGGCGATGTTGTCCGGATGTGTGCCTGCGTCAGGTGATAGCCCAGCTCGCGGGCCGCAGCCAGCACTTTCTGCTCGGTCACGCTGCGCACCGGCGCGCGTCCATTCAGCACCCGATCCACGGTGGCCACGCCCACGCCCGCCGCCTGCGCAATAGCGGTCATCGTCACTTTTGACATCATCCTTCTCCCTGCTTCTGCTCTCTGTAGCGCTGGCTGACGGCTACGCCTATATATTCTGTTGTCTGAGACATCAACACTCTATCGCGGC
>NZ_JAWRYI010001486.1:0-240 GCF_046534705.1 Pseudomonas sp. SIMBA_068 | reverse complement strand
CTTGTACTAAGCTGTACACTTCATCCTTTGTGTAACCTGCTGAATTTAAAATAAGCGCAGCAACCAACCCTGTGCGGCCAGTGCCGCCTTTGCAATGTATGGCAATGGTTTGTTTTTGCTGTATGGCTTGTAATATTTCTGTTTTGTGTGTGTTCCAGCTTGATATAAAAGGCTGTTTGGGTGCTTCGTCGTCATTTATAGGTAAATGAAACCAAGTTATATCGTGCTTTTGGCACTCAC
>NZ_JAWRYI010001485.1:0-240 GCF_046534705.1 Pseudomonas sp. SIMBA_068 | reverse complement strand
CAGTTCGGAACCAGCGCCTTTACCCCAAAATAAACCCAGGCCCCGCTACGGGCGCCGGCTGTTCTGGCTGATCGTGCTGATGGCGTTGGTGGCCCTGGGCTTTGCCGCCGCCAGAGAGATACGCACTTCACACCTGCAAGCCGAGCAATTGAGCAGGCTGGCCAACCAACTGACCTACCGGCTGGCCGACGGTCCCAGTGATGCCATCGTGTACCCAGGCCCCGGACCGTTTGATCGACG
>NZ_JAWRYI010001484.1:0-240 GCF_046534705.1 Pseudomonas sp. SIMBA_068 | reverse complement strand
CCCGTAGCGAAACGTTCTTCGTCCGAGGCCAGCGCCCGCTGCGCGAGGTGATGTATGACACCCGCCACGGCACCCTGCTGGCCCAGCCAGACAACGCCAGCCTGGGCCTGGCGCTGAACTTGCCGCAGTTCAAGGGCGACCGCAGCCTGGATGCACTGTTCGACCTGACCCGGGCCAGGAACGTGGAACGCGCCTTCGACAGTACCCGCGAAGTGACCGCCGCGGCCCTCAACTTTGTCT
>NZ_JAWRYI010001483.1:0-240 GCF_046534705.1 Pseudomonas sp. SIMBA_068 | reverse complement strand
ATCACTGATTATCCCGTGCAGCACTGTCATTCCGGTACGCCTAACACCTAAACGCATACGGCCGATACAATGCAAAATCCAGGGCTTCTTTACATGCCCTGCCAAACCCAGAAGCACCACCGTACGTGAACAGTTCAAGGTCCAGAATGAGCAGAACAAACGATGAAGAGGCGCGGCTGCTCGAAGGCCTTAAGGCAATCGTGACGGCTTTCGGCACCGTCCTGGGACGCAATATCGAGA
>NZ_JAWRYI010001482.1:0-241 GCF_046534705.1 Pseudomonas sp. SIMBA_068 | reverse complement strand
GGTTCTGCCCGAGGGCCGGGTCCGCCGCGCTGATGATCGCGAACACCTCGGCCAGGGTCACGAATGACACCTGCGGGCCGCCGTATTCGCGGGGAATGGAAATACTGCCCAGCCCTCTGCGGGTGAACTGTTCGACCTGTGCCCATGGCAACTGGCGCTGCCGGTCGCGCTTGGCGGCCTGCAGGCGTGCGGCCTCGGCCAACTCGCGGGCTGCCTCCAGCGCCTGGGCGTCGCTGCGCAG
>NZ_JAWRYI010001481.1:0-241 GCF_046534705.1 Pseudomonas sp. SIMBA_068 | reverse complement strand
GATCAGGCGCTTGATCTGCCGGGCGATGACCAGCCACAGCAGCACACTGAAGATCAGGATTCCCAGGCTGGCGGTCAGGGTGCCGGTGTAGAAGGCCATCGGCAGTTCGCTGGTGGCCACCAGCAGCAGGTGGCCGGGGGCCTGGCCCGGGCGGGGCAGGGTGATGACCTGGTTGCTGCGAAACTCGGTCATTTGCCAGGCTTCGATGTGCCGGTAGCGTTCGGGCAGCTTGAGGCGTTCG
>NZ_JAWRYI010001480.1:0-241 GCF_046534705.1 Pseudomonas sp. SIMBA_068 | reverse complement strand
ATCATCTTTGCCTTGCTCCTGGTACTGCTCAACGGCTTCTTCGTAGCCGCCGAGTTCGCCATGGTCAAGCTGCGCTCCACCCGCGTCGATTCCATCGCCGAACTGCACGGCTGGCGTGGCAGCATCCTGCGCAAGGTACACAATCAGCTGGACGCCTACTTGTCCGCCTGCCAGCTGGGCATCACCCTCGCCTCGCTGGGCCTGGGCTGGGTCGGTGAGCCGGCCTTCGCCCACCTGCTGG
>NZ_JAWRYI010000166.1:0-348 GCF_046534705.1 Pseudomonas sp. SIMBA_068 | reverse complement strand
AGCTGTCGAAGCTGAATCAGGTTGAGGCATCAAAAGCCTCTGCGGCGGATGGGCAGCAGTTGCAGGCGCTGCGTCAGCGTTTCCATCAGCTGCTGGCGCAACTGGAGGTCAGTGATGATGAGAAGCTGTCAGACTGGATCGATCAGCGGGTAGGGCTGCTGGAACAGCGCGACAGTGCGATGCTGCATCGTCTGCTGCACGATATTGAAAAAAAACTCACAGATAAATCCTCGGCAAAAAGCTGATTTTACAGCAACAGATCGCAGGGAATTTCTGCATAGCAACCGATCGAACAGCGTTTTACGCTTTCACCGGTGGCTGTGCGCAGTGGTGGAAATCTGTCCGCCG
>NZ_JAWRYI010001479.1:0-241 GCF_046534705.1 Pseudomonas sp. SIMBA_068 | reverse complement strand
GGCGTTGCTCTAGATGACGCGCATCGTCCTGACCGCAGTGCAGGTGTACCGCCAGCCACAGGCGTTCGGCGAAGGTGTGGCGCAGCCATTGGATCGACGCCTGGGTGTCGCTGTCTTCGGCCACCCACAATGCCAGCAGGCCCGGCAACGGTTGTTCGAAGTCGGCTGGCAGCAGGCGATAACCGCCCTTTTCGGCACGCCTTCGAGCCAGGGTGATCAAGCGGCACAGGTGCTGGTAGCC
>NZ_JAWRYI010001478.1:0-241 GCF_046534705.1 Pseudomonas sp. SIMBA_068 | reverse complement strand
CCCAACTCACCGACAGGTCGATCAGCGGTGCATCAAGGAAGGGCACCGGAACCCTGCCGCTCGTCTTGACGATTTTCAGCCCGTTGATCTGGTAAGCGCCGCGCCACCAGGCCAGGTCCACGTCGGCCACCTGGCCCCGATAGTCGCCCATGTTGGCCAGTTTGTCGTTCAGGTAGTCGCGCACCAGGTAGGGCAGGGCCAGGTGCAGCGTTACCAACAGCACGACCAGGCTGCATATGCC
>NZ_JAWRYI010001477.1:0-241 GCF_046534705.1 Pseudomonas sp. SIMBA_068 | reverse complement strand
TACTAAAATGATTAAAAGTTATAAAATTAAATTTGGTTACTAATTTGCTATATCGGTTAACGGTTGCGCATAGCTACTTGTTTGGTTGTTTTGCCCAAACCATGCAAGCTGCGAGTGTAGGGCGGCTACTTCACCAATAATAAGTAATGCTGGCGATACAATGCTGTTGCGTTCAATTAAATCGGCAAGCTCGCCTAATTGGCCTGTTACTACACGTTGATTTTTGCGCGTGCCATTTTCG
>NZ_JAWRYI010001476.1:0-241 GCF_046534705.1 Pseudomonas sp. SIMBA_068 | reverse complement strand
CTGGCGCGAAACAGTTGATGGATTACGACATTAAGCTTGGATATAAATCTTTTAACCTTGAGGCCGTGCGTGCGGCACTGCTGGCTGATAAACCCGTTTCGCAAAGCGATTTGAATAAGATTGAATGGGTGATGCAGTATGAAACTATGCCACCAACGCGTTATACCGCGCTACACTGGGCGGGTAAGGTGAGTGATGAAGAGCGGGCGGAAATACTGGCCTGGATTGCAAAACAGCGCGC
>NZ_JAWRYI010001475.1:0-241 GCF_046534705.1 Pseudomonas sp. SIMBA_068 | reverse complement strand
CCCGAGGCCCAGCCAAGGCCGGTGGAGCGTACCGACAGGCCGTACATCTGCGCCGCGCCGGCGTACAGCAGTATTTGCGTGCCGATGGTGGTGGCGCCGGCGATGAAGATCAGCAGGTACAGCACCGGCATCGGGCTGTTCACGCCCAGCAAGCTGATCGACAGTGCCGCAGCGATGAAGAAGCCGACCTTGACCTTCACCAGGTTGTAGCGGTCGCCCAACCAGCCCCCCAGAATAGCCC
>NZ_JAWRYI010001474.1:0-241 GCF_046534705.1 Pseudomonas sp. SIMBA_068 | reverse complement strand
ACAGCAGTGCTACGCCCATGCCGTTGTCGGCGGTGCCGCCGACGAAGGCCGACTCGGTGTGCTTCCAGCCGCCATGCTGCGAGGTTTCCAAGGTGGTGGAAAGCTCAGCCGAGGCCTTCTCTGGGATCGCCCGGGTAACGAAGTTGATCACCCCACCGACGTTCTGCGGGCCGTAGCGCACAGAACCTGCGCCGCGTACCACGTCGATGCTGTCCAGGTTGCCCGAAGAGATCGGCGCCAT
>NZ_JAWRYI010001473.1:0-241 GCF_046534705.1 Pseudomonas sp. SIMBA_068 | reverse complement strand
CTCAGTAGCCGACGAAGCTGCTCGTTCGCCGGCCGCACTCGCGCTAAGCGCGTGGCCACACGAGGAGTTGGTCTCGTTGTTCGACGGCACCGAAATCTAGGACAACACCATGTCGAGGAATGCACATAAGGAAGTGGCATGCGCAGCCTGACGCAGAATATCGGGACCAAATTGCTCGTGGTTTTGATTGGATCGATGCCGGTCCTCGCGCGTGCCATGCCGTTTGAGACTGTTAGCGCAG
>NZ_JAWRYI010000165.1:0-348 GCF_046534705.1 Pseudomonas sp. SIMBA_068 | reverse complement strand
GTCTCCACCTTCCGTCTGGCAAACAGTTAATCAGGGCTCTCCGCGCTGAGTTTATACAGCGCGGAGTCCGGAGTCCCGATGCTGAGTAATGCCCGACAGAAAAGGGAGAGTTTGATGCAGTGCCTTGTGGCGCAGGGCTAATCGGCGGATTATAAGGCTTTCCAGTAAATATGGGGTGGTCATGCTAATCAGCACGGAAAGTGCCCGCAGCAACAGCGCGGATACCCGACTGGCCTGCACGCTTGCCGCTGCCGCAGGCGCACTGAATACCGCAGCCTTTGAGATCGTCGGTTTTTTTTCAGCCAACATGACCGGGAATGTCTCGCTGCTGTCCGATCACCTGGCAAA
>NZ_JAWRYI010001472.1:0-241 GCF_046534705.1 Pseudomonas sp. SIMBA_068 | reverse complement strand
ATGCGTTGCTCAGGGCCGTTTCCCAGCCCAGCCAGGCCGGCAGCATCAGGCGCGTCTGGGTCCAGCCGAAAATCCACGGGATGGCCCGCAGGCTTTCGATGCCTCCAGCGCGACGCTTGGCCGGGCGGCTGCCCAGTGGCAGGCGCCCCAACTCCTGTTCCGGTGTCGACTGACGGAAGTATTCGACAAAATCGGGGTTGTCCCGCACCACGCTGCGGTAGGCCTTGACGCCATCGGCAGC
>NZ_JAWRYI010001471.1:0-241 GCF_046534705.1 Pseudomonas sp. SIMBA_068 | reverse complement strand
ACGATGTGCTGGGGCTTATCACCACGCTTAAGAACATGCGCGACCTGAAAGGCCCGCAGTTCCTGCATATCATGACCAAAAAAGGTCGTGGTTATGAACCGGCAGAAAAAGACCCAATCACTTTCCACGCCGTGCCTAAATTTGATCCCTCCAGCGGTTGTTTGCCGAAAAGTAGCGGCGGTTTGCCGAGCTATTCAAAAATCTTTGGCGACTGGTTGTGTGAAACGGCAGCGAAAGACAA
>NZ_JAWRYI010001470.1:0-241 GCF_046534705.1 Pseudomonas sp. SIMBA_068 | reverse complement strand
CACCGCAGTAGGCTGTTCGCACAGGTCGTCGAAGGCAAACATCACCTGCCGACCTTGATGGGCCAGTGCGCGCAGGCTGCGTTTGTTGATATCCAGCGTGGCAGGCTGCGCGCCCGGCACGTTCAGTGCCTGGCGCTGCTCGGCGGTGCCGGGCCACATATAGTGACCTTGCGTAAACCGCTGGTGCTCGCGGTTGGCCGGCAGGCTGCGAAAATCGGTGTCGCCGCCGACTTCCAGCACC
>NZ_JAWRYI010001469.1:0-241 GCF_046534705.1 Pseudomonas sp. SIMBA_068 | reverse complement strand
GTGAGTTACCCTTACGTCTTATGTGTGCTTTCCCACAAGGATCGATTGAAAATGTCCGAGCCAGTTAAACTGCGCCCACATGCCCAGGCCCATTGCAAGGATTGCAGCCTGGCCCCCCTGTGCCTGCCTCTTTCGCTCAACCTGGAAGACATGGATGCACTTGTGTCCATCGTCCTTTTCACGTTCATCGGCTACCTGAATATCGGCATCCCCCTGGCCGTGCTGCCGGGTTATGTGCATA
>NZ_JAWRYI010001468.1:0-241 GCF_046534705.1 Pseudomonas sp. SIMBA_068 | reverse complement strand
AGTTCTAATAGCACACCTCTTTGTTAAATGCCGAAAAAACAGGACTTTGGTCCTGTTTTTTTATACCTTCCAGAGCAATCTCACGTCTTGCAAAAACAGCCTGAGTTTTCATCAGTAATAGTTGGAATTTTGTAAATCTCCCGTTACCCTGATAGCGGACTTCCCTTCTGTAACCATAATGGAACCTCGTCATGTTTGAGAACATTACCGCCGCTCCTGCCGACCCGATTCTGGGCCTGGC
>NZ_JAWRYI010001467.1:0-241 GCF_046534705.1 Pseudomonas sp. SIMBA_068 | reverse complement strand
AAGCACGGTTATGAATCCGGCCGCCTGAACCTGCCCTTCGTCGGGCATTGCACCTTCGCCAAATCGCCCATCTGCACCGACTGGGATGCCATCGACGCCGATGTGGCGATCCTCGGTGCGCCCAACGACATGGGCACCCAATGGCGCTCTGGCGCACGTTTCGGACCGCGCGGCATTCGCGAGGCATCGACCCTGTTCTCGTTCGGCCATGCCGGCGCCTACGACTTCGAAGATGACGCCA
>NZ_JAWRYI010001466.1:0-241 GCF_046534705.1 Pseudomonas sp. SIMBA_068 | reverse complement strand
CCTTTGATGTCGCGATCGCCGACCTTTTCACTATCCGCAATCAGGATGTCGCAGGTCGAGGTGCCGATCACTTTCACCAGGGTATAGGGTTTGGCACCGCCACCGACCGCGCCCATATGGCAGTCAAATGCGCCACCCGAAAGCGTCACGGTTTGCGTCAGGCCAAGACGCTGCGCCCATTCAGGGCTAAGCGTGCCGACAGGCAGATCAGCGGTCCAGGTATCGGTAAACAGGGGAGAGC
>NZ_JAWRYI010000164.1:0-348 GCF_046534705.1 Pseudomonas sp. SIMBA_068 | reverse complement strand
CGAGCAGCAGCACATCATTGGCGCCTACTCGTTTGAACTGAGTAAAGTGGCGCGTGCTTATATCCGTGAGCGTGTGGTGGATCATCTGGCACGCATCGATACTAAACTGGCGCAGGGCGTGGCGGATAACCTGGGACTCGCGCTGACGGATGAGCAGCTCAACATTCAGCCGCCTGCGCCAGTGAATGGCCTGACTAAAGATGACAGCCTGAGCCTCTACGCCATTCCGGATGGCGAGATCAAAGGTCGCCAGGTCGCACTGCTGCTCAGCGATGGTGTGAAGGCGGCTGGTGTGCCGGCGATTTTGCAGGCGCTGAAACCGGTGCGTGTTCCCGCCAAACTGCTGGC
>NZ_JAWRYI010001465.1:0-241 GCF_046534705.1 Pseudomonas sp. SIMBA_068 | reverse complement strand
CGTACCCGGCCACGCCCTCGCACTGCCTGGCCAACAGCTGCCGGACAAGGTCTACGTGATCCCGATCCACAACCGCCCGTTCTTCCCCGCCCAAGTGTTGCCGGTGATCGTCAACGAAGAGCCCTGGGCCGAGACCCTCGACCTGGTGGCCAAGACGCCGGACCACTGCCTGGCGCTGTTCTTCATGGACACGCCACCCGAAGACCACCGCCATTTCGACACCTCGGCGCTGCCGGAGTAC
>NZ_JAWRYI010001464.1:0-241 GCF_046534705.1 Pseudomonas sp. SIMBA_068 | reverse complement strand
GCTCCATTACCCGTGCCCGCGCGGGTTTGAGGTAGAAAAGGGGGAAGGGTTGGCGCAGAGCTATCTGACGGCCAGCCCTGAACTTTGCACAAACCCTTGTTGTAAATGTCCTGCTCTTCAATTCCTACGTGCAATTGCGGAGTTTCCTCCCGATTCTGGCGGGATGTCCCTACGGTTTCGCGGAATTGTCTGCTCTAGCGCGTATTGAAAGGGGTCGGGCCTTTCCTCTACCGTAGCGGCC
>NZ_JAWRYI010001463.1:0-241 GCF_046534705.1 Pseudomonas sp. SIMBA_068 | reverse complement strand
AGCCAAATTCTTCTCGGCGCTGGCGCGTGCCAATATTAATATCGTGGCGATTGCTCAGGGCTCCTCCGAGCGCTCAATCTCGGTGGTGGTGAACAATGATGAAGTGATCACCGGGGTTCGCGTGGTGCATCAGATGCTGTTCGCCACCGATCAGGTGATCGAAGTGTTTGTGGTCGGCGTCGGCGGCGTCGGTGGCGGTGCTCACCTCCTTGACTCGCGGGTTGTCCTTCTCACGCTCGCT
>NZ_JAWRYI010001462.1:0-241 GCF_046534705.1 Pseudomonas sp. SIMBA_068 | reverse complement strand
ACAAGCACTTGAAAAAGAGACTATCACTACGGCTCAGATACTCGAATTTTTTAGAGATACTGACGATTATGAGCCTCTTATTAAGCTCGCTACTTGGCAACATGAAATAAATGAAGAGCGTTTAGAGACTGTTTTTAAAAATACTTTTAAATTTATTGAAGATCAGTGTTTAAATTATCGACTAGAGACCTTATTAATAAAAGACAAGACACAAGGTTTAAATAGCGACGAAAGACTAGAA
>NZ_JAWRYI010001461.1:0-241 GCF_046534705.1 Pseudomonas sp. SIMBA_068 | reverse complement strand
ACTGTTTAATCCGGAATGGCGTGTGGCGCTGTTTTCTCACGGCAGCACACTCTTCTCTTACTGGGCTATTTCCCTGCTCACCGCCGTGGCGGTCTGGGCCTATAGTCTCTGGATCAGCTGGCTGTTCTTTAAGCGCTCCCGCCGCCTGCCGCGTCACTACCTGCTCTGGCTGCTGATTACCGTGCTGCTGGCGCTGAAAACCTTTGCCTTTACGCCGGTTACCGATAGCCGTGCCCTCCAG
>NZ_JAWRYI010001460.1:0-241 GCF_046534705.1 Pseudomonas sp. SIMBA_068 | reverse complement strand
CCGTAGTGGGTGAAGATTTCCAGCACACCCAGCGCCAGCATCACCGTGGGCATCAGCGACAGCGCAAACAGGAAACCCGCTTTGGCACTGAGTCCGCCTGCGCCAAGAAAGGTGTTGCTGGCGGGATCTTTCATGGTGCCAAAGCTGCCGCCCAGCGTGGTGAAGTCAAAGGCGCCCAGCCATGAAAGACCCTCGACGTTATAAAACAGCCCTGAGAAAAACAGGATGGCAAAAATTAACG
>NZ_JAWRYI010001459.1:0-241 GCF_046534705.1 Pseudomonas sp. SIMBA_068 | reverse complement strand
AATATGGTGAAACCGGGAACCTTTGATCCTGAAATGAAGGATTTCACTACTCCGGGTGTCACTATCTTTATGCAGGTACCGTCTTACGGTGACGAGCTGCAGAACTTCAAGCTGATGCTGCAATCTGCGCAGCATATTGCCGATGAAGTGGGCGGTGTCGTGCTTGACGATCAGCGCCGTATGATGACTCCGCAGAAATTGCGCGAGTACCAGGACATCATCCGCGAAGTCAAAGACGCCA
>NZ_JAWRYI010001458.1:0-241 GCF_046534705.1 Pseudomonas sp. SIMBA_068 | reverse complement strand
CCAGCACCGCGTCGGTGGGTTGGTAGATGCTGTACAGCAAGCGCAGGATCGCCAGGGTCACGGCAAATACGATACCCGGCAGCACGCCCAGGCCCAGTACGCCAACCGTGGTCAGCAGGCACAGCCAGAACTCGAAGCGGCTCAGGCGCCTTATGGTCTTCAGCGACTTGATGTCGATCAGCCCCCAGCCTGCCATCAGCAGCACGGCGCCCAGCGCCGCCTGGGGGATCCAGGCCATGGG
>NZ_JAWRYI010000163.1:0-349 GCF_046534705.1 Pseudomonas sp. SIMBA_068 | reverse complement strand
GTTCATGTACGAGTGCTGCTGGGCCAGGCCGAACTCTGAAGCCATGCCTGAGCCGGTACCGCCGCCGGCGCTGAAGATCGAGAAATACAGGCGCGACTGGTTGGCCTTGATGCCGCAGGAGTCGATCAAGTACGAGTGAATCATCTTCCAGTCGGGGCTGGAGAAACGCTGGGTGTCTTTGTTGAGGATGATCTTGGCCAGGTACTGGCCCAGGATGGGCGCGTTACCGGCGCCACCGGCGTGGACTTCCGAGAGGTCCATGATCTTCATCTTGCTGTAATCGCGGATGAAGCCGCTTTTCTCGCCCTTGCGCGAGAAGCGGATGCGCCCGGCGATGTCCTTGTCCAGG
>NZ_JAWRYI010001457.1:0-241 GCF_046534705.1 Pseudomonas sp. SIMBA_068 | reverse complement strand
ATGACTTTCCTGAGCAAGACGCAGAGCTCGGTCGAGATAGCTTTGCTAACCGCATAGATAAAGCAGGCATTGGAAATCTCGCGTTTGATTATACAAAACTTAATCAGTTTGCCGATGAAGTTGATGACTCAAGTGAAGACTTTAGCTGTATTCGTGACAACGTAACAGGGCTTGTTTGGGAAGTTAAATCACCTTCGTCTGGTACCTTACCAAACACAACGTTACGGGATGCACAAAACAG
>NZ_JAWRYI010001456.1:0-241 GCF_046534705.1 Pseudomonas sp. SIMBA_068 | reverse complement strand
GCTGAGATAGCGGCCCAGATGCTCAGTGGCCTGCGCCATCTGTGCGCCTGGCTCGCTGACATCGCAGGCAAACTCCGCGAGTTCAGGCGCATCCAGCTCACGGCGCAACAGGCCGCCATTGGCATAAGGGGAAGACCCCATGCGTTTATCACCTTCCGGTGCCAGCGCCTGCAGTTCCGGCTTTAAGCGACCCTGTTCATCAAACAGGTCGTCTGGCTGATAACTCCGCATCCACGTCTCA
>NZ_JAWRYI010001455.1:0-241 GCF_046534705.1 Pseudomonas sp. SIMBA_068 | reverse complement strand
CGCAGCGCCGTGCGCGGAACAGTTGCAGCAACTGGCGCTCGCTGTCGGCTTCATCGTCGGAACTGGCGATCAGCAATTGATAGCCCCGCGCCCGCGCCCCTTGCTCCAGCAGCTTGGCGATACGTGCGTAACTGGGGTTTTCCAGGTCCGGCAGGATGAAGCCCAAGGTGCGCGTATGCCGGCTGCGCAGCCCGGCCGCCTGGGGGTTGGGAGTAAAGCCATGGGCTTCAACCACTGCACG
>NZ_JAWRYI010001454.1:0-241 GCF_046534705.1 Pseudomonas sp. SIMBA_068 | reverse complement strand
GCCAAAGCACAGCACATCGACGCCGGCCTTCCAGGTCAGCTCTGCCGGGCTGCAACCGAGGAACGCGCAGGCATTGGTAAAGCGCGCGCCATCCATGTGCAGGTTCAGGCCCAGCTCCTTGCAGGTGGCGCTGATCGCCTTGAGCTCATCGGGGCGGTACACGGTGCCCACTTCGGTGGCCTGGGTGATGGTCACCACGCGTGGCTTGGGGTAGTGGATGTCCTGGCGCTTGAGGGCGACC
>NZ_JAWRYI010001453.1:0-241 GCF_046534705.1 Pseudomonas sp. SIMBA_068 | reverse complement strand
ATCCCTTCTCCGGTCTGGTTGATGCATAGCGATCGTGTTGGCTATGAAACGCTTGGCCGTATCTGGCAGTGGCTAAAAGGTTCGTCAGGCGAGCCACGGCAAGAGTGATTTTGATGCCAGATCGAAGTTGCGCCGACTAAATCGTCCGGTATTAACCAGTTGCGCAACTTCATCCCATAACACATACAACCAACGCCGCCAGATGAACGACTCCGCCACTGGCGCGCGTTGCAGGTAACTC
>NZ_JAWRYI010001452.1:0-241 GCF_046534705.1 Pseudomonas sp. SIMBA_068 | reverse complement strand
CGGGAACACCAAGCGGCCGTTCCATAGAGCGCGGTCGCGGCGTATCGATGGTGGAGAGGGGCGGTTATTCCGGATGCGTATCGCGCCTAGTGATCACTCGTCCTTCCCCCATCTCCACCGGGGCTTTTCTCCCGTGATCCAGCAAACGGCGGTCAGCAGCGCGACCAACGCCACGATGCACGCACCGTATGCGAATGGCGCTCGTTTCGGCGGCAGAAGCCATGCAGTGACGCCAATCCCG
>NZ_JAWRYI010001451.1:0-241 GCF_046534705.1 Pseudomonas sp. SIMBA_068 | reverse complement strand
TCCGGCCTGACAAGCGAAAAATATAAAAACTTTATCGTTCGCTCATTTTTCAGGCAAAACATCTTAAAAATAGTCTTTTCCGTCTAACTTATAGACAAAAACGAGCCCCGAAGGGCTCGTTTTATCATTTACTGGACGGCGACAATCCGGTCTTCATTAACTTCCAGGCGAATCACTTTACCCGGAACCAATTCACCAGACAGTATTTGCTGTGCCAGCGGGTTTTCGATCTGCTGCTGAA
>NZ_JAWRYI010001450.1:0-241 GCF_046534705.1 Pseudomonas sp. SIMBA_068 | reverse complement strand
CAGGCCAGCGCCGCCGTATTCTTCCGATACGGTGATGCCCAGCAGGCCCATGTCACCGAATTTGCGCCACATGTCGGCAGGGAACAGGTTGTCGTGGTCGATTTGCGCGGCACGCTGCGCCAGTTCGGCGGCGACGAAGCTGCGCACCTGGTCGCGGAGCATGTCGATGGTCTCGCCCAGGGCGAAGTTCAGGGAGGGGTAATGCATGGGGGCACCTTCTTGTTCTTGAAATAGGGAAAGC
>NZ_JAWRYI010001449.1:0-241 GCF_046534705.1 Pseudomonas sp. SIMBA_068 | reverse complement strand
CATTTGACCCACGTGCTGGGCGTCGAGAACGTGCCGTTCGAAGACGACGCGTTGTGGCTGCTCGGTCGTGCTGCCGATGGTTCGATGCGCGATGCCATGAGCCTTACCGACCAGGCCATCGCCTTTGGTGAAGGCAAGGTCATGGCCGCCGATGTGCGCGCCATGCTCGGCACCCTCGACCACGGCCAGGTCTTCGATGTGCTGCACGCGCTGATCGAAGGCGACGCCAAGGCGTTGCTCG
>NZ_JAWRYI010001448.1:0-241 GCF_046534705.1 Pseudomonas sp. SIMBA_068 | reverse complement strand
CAAGCGCCAGCCCCAGCGCGATGGCAAAGTCTCCACCTGACGGCGGTAGCGGCGGCTGACGAACAGAAACGGCCTCCCAGGGATCAAATCCCCCTTCGCCACATATCGCGACGCTTTCGGGATCAACGGATAACGCTGCCGCCAGCTCCTTCGCGCTAGTCATCCCCACCGCCAGTTTGCGCCCCCAGCGATAGCGTGTCGCCCACAGCCACTGTTCGTTATCACGCCAGGCCAGACATTG
>NZ_JAWRYI010001447.1:0-241 GCF_046534705.1 Pseudomonas sp. SIMBA_068 | reverse complement strand
ACGTGCAACTGGTAGAGGTAGCGCTGCTCGACCAGGCCGGTGCTGCCACCCCGCAACTGGGCCTGCAACGGCTGTGGTCGGGGCTTGAATACCTGGCGCGCGGTGAAGTCGATGCGGTGTACGTGAAGGGCGCGGCCGCTGCCGATGCTGCGCGCCGGCTGGGGCTGGTGGTCGGCGTCGACCTCGACCTGCTGCCCGACCCGCGCCACCGCATCAACAACGGCACGCCGCGGCCAATCAC
>NZ_JAWRYI010001446.1:0-241 GCF_046534705.1 Pseudomonas sp. SIMBA_068 | reverse complement strand
CACGCTGGGCACGCGTCCGGTGTCGATGCCGGAAGATATCGCGGTGGTGATCATCAACTCCAACTTCCGTCGTACCCTGGTTGGCAGCGAATACAACACGCGTCGTGAGCAGTGTGAAGCGGGCGCGCGTTTCTTCAATAAGAAGGCGCTGCGTGACGTTGAACTGGCCGAGTTTGAAGCGGCACAGGCGCAGCTCGACCCACAGGTGGCAAAACGCGTGCGTCACGTCCTGACCGAGAAC
>NZ_JAWRYI010001445.1:0-241 GCF_046534705.1 Pseudomonas sp. SIMBA_068 | reverse complement strand
CTCTCTTGACTGGCTTAGCTTAAGTTATTCATCTTCATCTGCATCATTTGCTTCAATGCCGGAGAGGCGTCAGATTCAACCCCTTTACTCCAGGCATCGCGCGCGCCCTGCTTGTCGCCTTTGGTCAGCAGCGCTTCGCCGCGAATATCGGCCACAATGGCTGTCCAGCCATCACCCTTCACACCGTCAAGGGTTTTAAGCGCCGCATCCGCTTGATTCTGTTGCAGTTGAATGCGTGCCA
>NZ_JAWRYI010001444.1:0-242 GCF_046534705.1 Pseudomonas sp. SIMBA_068 | reverse complement strand
GCGATTCGCTGATAAATTTATTGCTGGCAGTCACCGCGAGCAGCGCGTGACGATCTCGATGGCTGTTTCTTCATGGCGGATATGTGTGGTGAAAGGGTGCTTAAAGGCGGGGGTTATCGTCGTGGCTGTGCTCTGCTTAAGCGGATGCGGCAGTATTATCAGCCGTACCATTCCCGGGCAGGGGCACGGTAATCAGTACTATCCCGGCGTACAGTGGGATGTTCGCGACAGCGGATGGCGGG
>NZ_JAWRYI010000162.1:0-349 GCF_046534705.1 Pseudomonas sp. SIMBA_068 | reverse complement strand
CGATAGACCTTGCCCTTGAAGCGGCGATCTTGCAGGGCAAGGGGCAACTCGTCGCCTTTGACCTGGTCCACACGCCCGCGCACGGCCTTGCTGGCAAAGAAGCTGGTGAGGTTGCCGGCGAGCGTGCCGGGGGACCATAGATAGTGGGCTTCGGACAGCAAGCGTACGCCGGACAAATCCAGCTCGCCCGTTCCTGCCAGGGCTTCACGCCAGCGGCGCGGCATGTCGGCAATGGCTTCGGACGCGCCGGTGAGGGCGCCGTGCAGGGCATATTTCGCCCCGCCGTGAATGATTCCCTGCGACTTCACGCTTTGCCCGCCGCCCAGGGTGGCGCTTTCCACCAGTACCG
>NZ_JAWRYI010001443.1:0-242 GCF_046534705.1 Pseudomonas sp. SIMBA_068 | reverse complement strand
GCCACAGGCACTGAGCAATAGGGTCAAAACCAGGGGTGCAAGTGGGCGCATAACGGGTTCCGGATAATTAGGGGACCGAGTATGCCGCAGCGGTGTGTCTTATATATAGAGAGGTTGGGCGAAACAGCGTGAGCTGTTTCGCATCGGAGGGATTTCAGACGAAACAGAGCGACAGCGGCTCGGCGATATAGGCCGGTTTTTCCTGGCCGTCGATTTCCAGGGTGGCGGTCGCCTTGAGCAGC
>NZ_JAWRYI010001442.1:0-242 GCF_046534705.1 Pseudomonas sp. SIMBA_068 | reverse complement strand
GCTGGAACAGAAAGACCTCATCAGCACGCGCCAGCGACGGTGCCAGATCGTTCTTGCTGACGCCCATCTTCATGGTATTAGAGCGTGGCTCCAGCACAGCCAGGATACGCGCTCTGCCGGCAACTTTGCTACGCAGGGCAGCCAGCGTCGCCAGAATCGCGGTCGGATGGTGGGCGAAGTCATCATAGACTTTGATGCTGTTCACTTCGCCGCGCAGCTCCAGCCGTCGACGCGCATTGATA
>NZ_JAWRYI010001441.1:0-242 GCF_046534705.1 Pseudomonas sp. SIMBA_068 | reverse complement strand
CCGACCACGATCTAAGGCAATTCTTAAAAAACACGCCTAAAGACAGATTTTCGGAGGTGGGACACACCTTGAACAAGTTAAATTCTTAGTGAGTGATACGGCACCCTGAAAACAAATAGAGCGCCCAAAACTTCGTATCTATCGAAAAGATCGAATTTCCAACTGTGAAACATCCGACCGACCAAATCGCAGTTACTTAATGACGGGGAAGTAGTAGTGGGCGATAAACCTCCAGCTGCAAG
>NZ_JAWRYI010001440.1:0-242 GCF_046534705.1 Pseudomonas sp. SIMBA_068 | reverse complement strand
GGAGGTGTTCTATTACGAGCATTTGCTGCCATATTTGCTAGAAACAGTCTGTTATGTGCACGGTGTTTAGCAATATATGTTTTTAACTCATTAGCCCATTTTGTTTTACCCCATACGCCGTCTAAATCAAAAAATATAGAACTGTTAAGTAAAGCCTGTGGTTTGGGTTCAGCAATCCATTGGGCAAATTGCTCAAACCATTGGTCCTGTGTTTTTCGCCACTTCTTGAATGACGCCATAAT
>NZ_JAWRYI010001439.1:0-242 GCF_046534705.1 Pseudomonas sp. SIMBA_068 | reverse complement strand
GGCGAGCCAGGTGCTGTTCGGCCCGACCGGTAATCTGACGCGGCTCTGTGCTCTCCATCGGACGATAGTAGGGGATGCGCAGCACCGGCGTATCGTTCTGCCACTGTCCACCCATTAATGGCCGCAGCATATTGATCAGCCTTTCCGGCGGCAGATCCAGCAGCTGCAAGGCCTCAGCAGCGTCTCCGGCGTCGAGCTGTTGTTGCAGCAACTGCTGCCGTAATTGTTCAGGTGAGCGCAGA
>NZ_JAWRYI010001438.1:0-242 GCF_046534705.1 Pseudomonas sp. SIMBA_068 | reverse complement strand
ATCACCAGCCGTGGGCGGTTAACCAGCGCCCGGGCAATCGCCACGCGCTGGCGTTCGCCGCCTGACAGTTCTGAAGGCCGGTGCGCGGCGCGATGGTCCAGCCCGACCGCGGCCAGCATCTCACGGGCGCGATCCTGCGCTTCCGTTTTAGCCGTTTTGCCAATCAGCAGCGGCATCGCCACGTTCTCCAGCGCGCTGAAGTCCGGCAGCAGATGGTGGAACTGATAGATAAAGCCCAGCTC
>NZ_JAWRYI010000161.1:0-350 GCF_046534705.1 Pseudomonas sp. SIMBA_068 | reverse complement strand
ATAACGAGGCGCAAAATGAAAAAGACAGCTATCGCAATTGCAGTGGCACTGGCTGGCTTCGCTACCGTAGCGCAGGCCGCTCCGAAAGATGACACCTGGTACACCGGTGCTAAACTGGGCTGGTCTCAGTATCACGACACTGGTTACTACGGTAACGGTTACGAAAACAATGACGGTCCAACTCATGAAAGCCAGCTGGGTGCAGGTGCATTCGTTGGTTACCAGGCAAATCCATACCTGGGCTTCGAGCTGGGCTATGACTGGCTGGGTCGCATGCCTAACAAAGGCAACGTGACTAACGGCGCATTCAAAGCACAGGGCGTTCAGCTGGCTGCTAAACTGAGCTACCC
>NZ_JAWRYI010001437.1:0-242 GCF_046534705.1 Pseudomonas sp. SIMBA_068 | reverse complement strand
CCGTATCGCTGATGTGGCGCGTCAGGAATGCGGAAAACTCAGGCGCGACGCGGTGCGCGGCTTGTTCAAGATGACCATTTAACGACGCCCGCAAGGCATCATCGGCAATTAACGTTTCGCCAAACCATTGACCCGCTCGTGCGATGCGTTCTTTCACACGAGAATCTTCACTGTTGATATCCACTTTCAGCCATTCCCGTAAATCCCCCCACAATTCACTGAGATAGCGATTAAAAGCTTCA
>NZ_JAWRYI010001436.1:0-242 GCF_046534705.1 Pseudomonas sp. SIMBA_068 | reverse complement strand
CTTCGTCAATAGGGAATTCAGCATGCATTTCCAATGGAGCGCCATTTGGGATGCGCTGCCGGTCCTCCTCGACGGCGCCAAGCTGACCTTGTGGATTTCGATCCTGGGTCTGATCGGTGGTGCCGTCATCGGCGTAGGTGCGGGTTTTGCCCGTGCCTACGGTGGTTTTATCCGCAGCCGTGTTGCGCTTGTTTTCATCGAACTGATTCGCGGCACACCGATCATGGTGCAGGTCATGTTCA
>NZ_JAWRYI010001435.1:0-242 GCF_046534705.1 Pseudomonas sp. SIMBA_068 | reverse complement strand
GAAGACAACAGCTACTCGTTTGACGTTTTTATTGATGCCCGCGGACAACGTCCGCTTAAAGTGAAAGATATCCCTTTCCCTGGGCTACGCGAGCAATTACAGAAAACAGGGGATGAAATCCCTGATGTTGGCGAAGATTATACGTTACAGCAACCCGAAGATATTCGTGGGCGCGTAGCGTTCGGCGCGTTGCCCTGGTTGATGCACGACCAGCCTTTCGTTCAGGGACTTACGGCATGTGC
>NZ_JAWRYI010001434.1:0-242 GCF_046534705.1 Pseudomonas sp. SIMBA_068 | reverse complement strand
AGCGTCAGGTCCTGGTTGAACCAGTCCGACAGGTACGCGCCTTTTTTCGCCGGGCTGGCTTCGGGGCTCTTGGTTTGGGGACTGAGCGTTTCGCCCTGTGCTGAGTCATCGACCGGTGTTGGCTGCGCCAAAATGGGTGCGCTGAGTACTCCCGTAACGGCGGCCAGTAGCAAGGAAACACCAACGCAAGCATGACGCCTTGAAGTGGAGTGCATTGAAAATCCCTATTCGTACGCGGTTTG
>NZ_JAWRYI010001433.1:0-242 GCF_046534705.1 Pseudomonas sp. SIMBA_068 | reverse complement strand
ACGCCGATTCACGCCTGGCACTGATCTACAGCAGCCTTGAGCAAAACAACACGCAAGACCCGTTGGGGCAGAGCTGGAGCGCTTACCAGCACGACCCGCGCTCCACCGCGACAGTGGCTGAAACCTACAACACCCGCAAAAGCATCGACCACCAGCAGTTGGGCATGAACTACGAGCGCTATTTTGGCGATGCCACGTTGCAGTTCAATCTCTATGCGGGGCAGCGCAGCGTCATTCAGTAC
>NZ_JAWRYI010001432.1:0-242 GCF_046534705.1 Pseudomonas sp. SIMBA_068 | reverse complement strand
AGGCGATCGGCATTCCAACCAGCATGTTCACCGTGATCTTCGCCCTGGCGCGGACCGTCGCCTGGATCTCGCACTGGAAGGAAATGCTCTCCAGCCCGTACAAGATCGGCCGTCCACGCCAGCTGTACACCGGCTACGAGTCGCGTGACATCACCAAACTGGAAGACCGCAAATAAGACCTGCCTTGCGCAAACGTCTTAGCTGCACCGGATACGGCCTCTAACAGAGGTCGTATTTGTTTC
>NZ_JAWRYI010001431.1:0-242 GCF_046534705.1 Pseudomonas sp. SIMBA_068 | reverse complement strand
CTTGCAAGATGGCTGCCGGATGGAAATGTAGAGGTTGTCGGACGAATTGACCATCAAATTAAGCTGCGCGGCTATCGGATTGAACTGGGTGAAATTGAGAGCCATCTGGTAGAGCACCCGGATGTAAAAGAAGCGGCTGTCATAGCGAGAGAGGATTCAGGGTTGAGCCTTTGCGGTTATCTCGTATGCGAAAAAAAGGTGACTCCAGCTGAAGTCAGAGAGTTTTTGGAGAAACGGGTGCC
>NZ_JAWRYI010001430.1:0-242 GCF_046534705.1 Pseudomonas sp. SIMBA_068 | reverse complement strand
GATGGCACCTTCAGCATCGAACTGAACCCGCCACAAGCCAACGGCGAACTGCTGGATGTCGTCGCCATCGATGACAGCGGCGTCTCTTCGCTGCCCGCACAAATCACCGCGCCAGACATTACCGCGCCTGCCGCACCGACCGAACTGGCTGTCAGCGCCGACGGCACCGTGCTCACCGGCCGTGCCGAACCGGGCAGCACCGTGCGCATCGTCGCCGCAGACGGCACCGAATTGGGCACCGC
>NZ_JAWRYI010001429.1:0-242 GCF_046534705.1 Pseudomonas sp. SIMBA_068 | reverse complement strand
ATTTTGATCGATATCGGGGTTGGTGTGACTCTCTTTTTCTCTCTGATTATGTATCTGTAGACCCTTTATATCCGCACTCTTAAACTTCCGCATATTACAGATAATGAACGCCATTTTTCCCCTTCACGCCCTTCCCACCGGCAACAACTTTCTCTCTCAATTTTACCACATTCTCCGGCGACACTTCCATGTAAAGTATAGCCCGCTATACTTTACTCCGTAAAGTGCGGGCTCTGCCGAGG
>NZ_JAWRYI010001428.1:0-242 GCF_046534705.1 Pseudomonas sp. SIMBA_068 | reverse complement strand
ATTTCACCCTGCAACTGCTGGTGTTCGTGGTCCAAAGCCTGCTGGCGGGCGCTATTGGCCTTGAGTTCGCCGGCCAGCTGCAGGGCATGGGTGCGGGCCTGTTGCAACTGCTCGGCAGTCTCGGCTTCGCCTGTGCGGGCGTGCTCTACCTGTTGCTCCAGATGGCGTTGCCAGTCCTCGGCACGCGGGTGTTCACCCAGCAGCTCGGCCAGGGCGGCGCGGGCCTTGTCCATCTGTTCGGC
>NZ_JAWRYI010001427.1:0-242 GCF_046534705.1 Pseudomonas sp. SIMBA_068 | reverse complement strand
GAGACAGCCCCGTCCAGGGCGACCCCTCGGCCTGCCCCTTGATCTGCGCGTCGATACGCTGGGCATCCTGCAACAACTGAGCCCAGCGTTGCGCCGACAAGCGCTGCAGGGCTTTGCTGACCAGCGGTCGGCGTTTGTCCCATATCGGCGGGCGGGCCTGGCTGAAGGCCTTGTCCAGCGGTACACCCTGGCTGAACTGTTGGGCTAGCCCAGCCAGCTGGCGCAGCTCACGGGCCAAAGCC
>NZ_JAWRYI010001426.1:0-242 GCF_046534705.1 Pseudomonas sp. SIMBA_068 | reverse complement strand
GCGTGGTCGAACCGTTGATATGCGCCTTACTGGTAAAGCGATTACCGTTGATTTCAGTCTGCACCGGCAGGGATTTATGCACCTGATATTCCGATTCGCCGGAGGTCAGCAGATCCCAGGTGGCGCGCACTTTGCCAAAGGTGACTTTCAGGCCATCACGGGTGGCGCTGATTTTGCGCTGATAGTCAGGGTATTCGCCAGCAATGGTTTTATCGGAAAGCGGTTTCCCTTCTTTCGCTTCC
>NZ_JAWRYI010001425.1:0-242 GCF_046534705.1 Pseudomonas sp. SIMBA_068 | reverse complement strand
CCAGTTTTGTGCCTGCATGGAACACTTTGCCGTCTTCCACTTCTTCCAGCGGCAGGCCGTGGATCACATCACCGGTGCGGTAATCGCCCGGATATCCACCCGCAGCCATCACCACGCCGAGAGAAGCGCGTTCATCCCACTCGGATGTTTTCTCGTCCAGCTTCCCTTCACAGGCTGCCAGGCAGAGCTCAACCAGATCGGACTTCATGCGCAGCATAATCGGCTGGGTTTCCGGATCGCCA
>NZ_JAWRYI010001424.1:0-242 GCF_046534705.1 Pseudomonas sp. SIMBA_068 | reverse complement strand
GCACGCCAAGCCCGGTTAAACGTCCTGAAGAGACCGACATGGTGATCTTCCGTGAAAACTCCGAAGATATCTATGCCGGTATCGAGTGGAAAGCGGGCTCTGCCGAAGCGGACAAAGTGATCAAGTTCCTGCGCGAAGAGATGGGCGTGAAGAAAATTCGCTTCCCTGAGCAGTGCGGTATCGGCGTTAAGCCGTGTTCAGAAGCGGGTACCAAACGTCTGGTGCGCGCGGCAGTGGAATAC
>NZ_JAWRYI010001423.1:0-242 GCF_046534705.1 Pseudomonas sp. SIMBA_068 | reverse complement strand
AGCCGCTCTATATGACCGGGCCTGCGACACACGTCTACGATGGGTTTATTCATCTATGAAAAATATCGAAGAGCAGGCTGACAGTTCGGTTCTGCTGGACGATCAGGCCGTCAGTGATTATCTGCGGCAGAATCCCGATTTCTTTATCCGCAATGCCCGTGCAGTTGAACAGATGGCCGTGCCGCATCCGGTGCGTGGCAGCGTCTCTCTGGTCGAATGGCATATGGCGCGGCAACGCAACC
>NZ_JAWRYI010001422.1:0-242 GCF_046534705.1 Pseudomonas sp. SIMBA_068 | reverse complement strand
CAGGATGGGGTGTGAAATTTCACCGATGCCTGCCAGCCGGGCCAGCAGCGATTTGCCCTGCAACCCGTAGAAGTTGATGATCGACACCAGCGCGGCGAAGGCCAAAAGGCCACTCCCCAGCAGCAACAACTGGCGGATCCGGGCCAGCCCCAGCTGGGCCAGCAACGGGAACGCCATCAGGAAGACCAGAATGTAGATCAGGCGCTTGATTTCACGCCCCGGCTCTTCGGCCGGCGACCAGG
>NZ_JAWRYI010001421.1:0-242 GCF_046534705.1 Pseudomonas sp. SIMBA_068 | reverse complement strand
ACTGGAACAGCCACAGGTCCCTGTCCTCGATGTGGCGCAGTAGCATTGGCGGCTCCTGCCCGGGGAAGAAGTGGTCCCAGGCCAGCATGGCGCCGCTGCGGTTCATGTCGAAGCAGCAGGCGATCGCCGGGGAGTTCTGCGAATTCATGAAGATGTGCGCGCTTTCCCAGCCCAGCGCGACCGTGCCGTCGGCGTGCCGGCCATCGTGCCGAACGCCAGCGTGGAAGGGCGGGAACTTACCC
>NZ_JAWRYI010001420.1:0-242 GCF_046534705.1 Pseudomonas sp. SIMBA_068 | reverse complement strand
ATAATCATTCGTCTAGGCCATAAATCGCTCTATGGCTCAAGCAACCTACCCGGTTCCAACGTGGGCCACGCCATAAGGAACCCTATTTGGTCTTGCTCCGAGTGGAGTTTACCTTGCAACCGACTATTACTAGCGGCCCGGTGCGCTCTTACCGCACCCTTTCACCCTTACCAACCGAAGTTGGCGGTCTTCTCTCTGCTGCACTTGTCGTGGGCTCACGCCCCCCAGCCGTTAGCTGGCAC
>NZ_JAWRYI010001419.1:0-242 GCF_046534705.1 Pseudomonas sp. SIMBA_068 | reverse complement strand
CCGGTGAGCATTGCCGGTATTGGGCATGCGGCGTATGCGCGAGAAATCGATATCCTCGCCCACCACGCTGGCAGCGGCGCGCACCTGGGCCTGGCGCTCGCGTACGGCTTGTTCACTGCCCAGGCGTTGCAGGTAAAACGTACTGAACGACACCCCATTGGCAGGCAGCCCAGGCAACAGCTGCACGCCCTGCCAGTGCACCTGCACCTCTACCTGAGGTTGCTCACGTTGCAACCACAACA
>NZ_JAWRYI010000020.1:0-15578 GCF_046534705.1 Pseudomonas sp. SIMBA_068 | reverse complement strand
AAGACCATCGCAATGGAAGACGGTCTGCGCTTCGCTATCCGTGAAGGCGGTCGTACCGTCGGCGCCGGCGTCGTAGCAAAAATTATTGAATAAGTAGTTGATTTACTTGATCAGGCCGGTATAATGGCCGGCCTGATACAGCGTTACAGGTCAGTAGCTCAATTGGCAGAGCGACGGTCTCCAAAACCGTAGGTTGGGGGTTCGATTCCCTCCTGACCTGCCATTTCACTTCGGTGTGATGGCTTTCTTCTTACAGGATCCTCCTCGATGACTCCCAAAACTGAAGCCCAAGAATCGCGTTTTGATCTATTCAAGTGGCTGGCTGTAGTTGCTTTGGTGGTTGTAGCTGTTGTGGGTAATCAATATTACTCCGCGTCTCCGATCCTGTATCGCGTCCTTGCACTTCTCGTCCTGGCTGCTGTCGCGGGCTTTGTAGCTCTGCAGACTGCGAAGGGCAAGTCGTTCTTTGCGCTGGCGAAGGAAGCTCGTACCGAAATCCGTAAAGTCGTGTGGCCGACCCGCCAGGAAACCACCCAGACCACGCTGATTGTCGTGGCTGTCGTGCTGGTTATGGCACTGCTGCTGTGGGGTCTTGATTCCCTGCTCGGCTGGGCGGTCTCCCTGATCGTTGGCTAAAGGTGTCCCGTGGCTAAGCGTTGGTATGTTGTGCATGCTTACTCGGGTTACGAGAAGCATGTAATGCGCTCCCTGATCGAGCGCGTCAAGCTGGCTGGCATGGAAGACGGTTTCGGCGAGATCTTGGTTCCGACCGAAGAAGTCGTTGAAATGCGCAACGGCCAGAAGCGCAAGAGTGAGCGTAAATTCTTCCCTGGCTATGTACTGGTCCAGATGGAGATGAACGAAGGGACTTGGCACTTGGTCAAGGATACCCCTCGCGTGATGGGCTTTATTGGCGGTACCGCAGATAAGCCTGCACCGATCACCGACAAAGAAGCTGAAGCTATCCTGCGTCGCGTTGCCGACGGCAGCGACAAGCCGAAGCCCAAGACGCTGTTCGAGCCGGGTGAAGTGGTTCGTGTCATTGACGGTCCGTTCGCTGACTTCAATGGTAGTGTCGAAGAAGTTAACTACGAAAAGAGTCGCCTCCAGGTGGCGGTGCTCATTTTCGGTCGCTCTACTCCGGTGGAGCTCGAGTTCAGCCAGGTCGAAAAGGTCTAGGCGGACGAAGCATCCCAAACCCCGCAGCCCTGTGTGTTGCGGGGTTTTGTCGTCACTGGGATAAAACGCAAGTCATCCGGGGAGCCATCAGGCGTTCGTACCCGATTTTGGAGTAGCTCATGGCTAAGAAGATTCAGGCTTACATCAAGCTGCAAGTTAAGGCCGGCCAGGCCAACCCAAGCCCACCCGTTGGTCCAGCACTGGGCCAACACGGTGTGAACATCATGGAATTCTGCAAGGCCTTCAACGCCCGTACTCAGGGTCAAGAAGCCGGCCTGCCGACTCCTGTGATCATCACTGTCTACAGCGACCGTAGCTTCACCTTCGAGACCAAGAGCACCCCTGCCTCGGTTCTGCTGAAGAAAGCTGCTGGCCTGACCAGTGGTTCGGCTCGTCCGAACACCGTTAAAGTCGGTACCGTTACCCGCGCTCAGCTGGAAGACATCGCCAAGGCAAAACAGGCTGATCTGACCGCTGCTGACCTGGACGCTGCTGTACGCACCATCGCTGGCTCTGCCCGCAGCATGGGCCTGAACGTGGAGGGTGTGTAATGGCTAAGCTGACCAAACGCCAAAAGGCAATCGCCGAGAAAATCGAAGCAGGCAAGTCCTACAACTTCGAAGAAGCGGCAACTCTGCTGGCCTCGCTGCCTGCTGCCAAGTTCGTCGAGTCCTACGACATCGCCGTTAACCTCGGTGTTGACCCGCGTAAATCCGACCAGGTCGTTCGTAGCGCTACTGTGCTGCCACACGGCACTGGCAAGACCGTTCGCGTTGCCGTCTTCACCCAGGGTCCAGCTGCTGAAGCCGCTCTGGCTGCCGGCGCTGACCGCGTAGGTATGGACGATCTGGCTGCCGAAATGAAAGCCGGCGACCTGAACTATGACGTAGTCATCGCATCGCCTGATGCCATGCGCGTTGTAGGTCAGCTGGGTCAGGTTCTGGGTCCTCGCGGCCTGATGCCTAACCCAAAAGTTGGTACCGTTAGCCCAGACGTAGCCACTGCCGTGAAAAACGCCAAGGCTGGTCAGGTTCGCTACCGTACCGACAAAAACGGTATCATCCACACCTCCGTTGGCAAGGTCGGCTTTGAAGCTGGCAAGCTGAAGGAAAACGTTGAAGCCCTGATCGCTGATCTGAAGCGTATCAAGCCTGCTTCCTCGAAAGGTATCTACGTCAAGCGCGTTACCCTGAGCACCACCATGGGCCCAGGTCTGGTCATCGATCAGAGCTCGCTGAACGTGTAAGAACATGGCGGTGCGACTCGTCGCGCCGCCAGCAAAAATTGGGGTCCCTGCCTGGCGGGGGCTATCCAAGACCGTAGGTGGCGCAAGCCTTAAAACACCAGCCCACGCAGATGGTGCTCCCGATTCGTTACCGAATCAGACACCAAAACGACATCCGGCTTCGGCCAGATGAAACGGTAAAAACCAGGAGTAAACCCGTGGCAATTAAACTCGAAGACAAGAAGGCCATCGTCGCTGAAGTCAACGAGGCTGCCAAAGTCGCTCTGTCCGCTGTTGTGGCTGATGCCCGTGGTGTGACTGTAGGCGCAATGACCGGACTCCGTAAAGAGGCCCGCGAGGCTGGCGTTTACGTACGTGTCGTACGTAACACCCTGCTCAAGCGCGCTGTTGAAGGCACCGAATTTTCGATCCTCAGCGACGCGTTCAAAGGCCCGACCCTGATTGCTTTCTCCAACGAACACCCGGGCGCTGCTGCTCGTCTGTTCAAAGAGTTCGCCAAGGGTCAGGACAAGTTCGAGATCAAGGCAGCTGCGTTTGACGGCAATTTCATTGCAGCGAACCAGATCGACGTGTTGGCTACCCTGCCGACCCGCGACGAAGCTATTGCACGACTGATGAGCGTTATTCAAGGCGCCACCAGCAAGCTGGCTCGTACTCTGGCAGCCATTCGCGACCAGAAAGAAGCTACCGCTGCCTAAGGCACGCGAACTCTTTCAAAATCATTTGTTTAATTTGATGGCTGCGTAGGCCTTCACCCCAATACAGGATTTAAGTCATGTCCCTGACTAACGAGCAAATCATCGAAGCAATCGGCCAGAAAACCGTTCTGGAAGTTGTTGAGCTGATCAAAGCAATGGAAGAAACCTTCGGCGTGACCGCTGCTGTTGCCGCTGCTGGCCCAGCTGCTGCTGCCGCTGTTGTTGAAGAGCAGACCGAGTTCAACGTTGTTCTGGTTGAAGCCGGCGAGAAGAAAGTGAACGTGATTAAAGCCGTTCGCGAGCTGACCGGTCTGGGCCTGAAAGAAGCCAAAGAGAAAGTCGATGGCGCTCCTCAGGTTGTAGCTGAAGGCGTTTCGAAAGAAGCCGCTGAAGACGCTAAGAAGAAGCTGGAAGAAGCAGGCGCTAAAGTCGAGCTGAAGTAATTTCGACTTTGCGATGCCAGCCTGAGCGTTGAGCACAAGGCTGATGGCTGGTGGCTTATGCCACCGGCCTTTTTCCGTTATTGGCGGTCGGTCAAGCCGGCCCCGATAACAAGCTGCAAGACACCCACGTGGGTGGCGCAAACCAAGGGGTTTGCACGATTTTCTGGCTGCTCCCGCCGGGAGAAGCCAAACAAGCAGGTGACCAAGCTGGGGAACGCTGATGGCTTACTCATACACTGAGAAAAAACGTATCCGCAAGGACTTTAGCAAGTTGCCGGACGTCATGGATGTGCCTTACCTCCTGGCCATCCAGCTGGATTCGTATCGCGAATTCCTGCAAGCGGGAGCATCCAAGGATCAGTTCCGCGACGTCGGCCTGCACGCGGCCTTCAAATCGGTATTCCCGATCATCAGCTACTCCGGCAATGCTGCCCTGGAGTACGTAGGCTATCGCCTGGGCGAGCCTGCCTTCGATGTTAAGGAATGTGTCCTGCGTGGCGTGACCTTCGCGGTCCCACTGCGGGTCAAGGTGCGCCTGATCATCTTCGACAAGGAATCGTCGAACAAAGCGATCAAGGACATCAAAGAGCAAGAAGTCTACATGGGTGAAATCCCCCTGATGACTGAGAACGGTACCTTCGTTATCAACGGTACCGAGCGTGTGATCGTTTCCCAGCTGCACCGTTCGCCTGGTGTGTTCTTCGACCACGACCGTGGCAAGACTCACAGCTCCGGCAAGCTGCTGTACTCCGCTCGCATCATCCCTTACCGCGGTTCGTGGCTGGACTTCGAGTTCGACCCGAAAGACTGCGTGTTCGTGCGTATCGACCGTCGCCGCAAACTGCCGGCGTCGGTGCTGCTGCGCGCCCTGGGTTACAGCACTGAAGAAGTGCTCAACACCTTCTACACCACCAACGTGTTCCACATTTCCGGCGAGAAACTCAGCCTGGAACTGGTACCGCAGCGTCTGCGTGGTGAAGTTGCAGTCATGGACATCCATGACGAAACCGGCAAAGTCATCGTTGAGCAGGGCCGCCGTATTACTGCGCGCCACATCAATCAGCTCGAGAAGGCCGGCGTCAAGCAGCTGGACGTTCCAATGGAATACGTCCTGGGTCGCACCACTGCCAAGGCCATCGTGCACCCGGCTACTGGCGAGATCCTGGCCGAGTGCAATACCGAGCTCACCACTGATCTGCTGATCAAAGTCGCCAAGGCACAGGTCGTCCGTATCGAGACCCTGTACACCAACGACATCGATTGCGGTCCGTTCATCTCCGACACCCTGAAGATCGACACCACCAGCAACCAGCTGGAAGCTCTGGTCGAGATCTATCGCATGATGCGTCCAGGCGAGCCGCCGACCAAGGATGCTGCCGAGACCCTGTTCAACAACCTGTTCTTCAGCGCCGAGCGTTACGACCTGTCCGCAGTTGGCCGCATGAAGTTCAACCGTCGTATCGGTCGTACCGAGATCGAAGGTTCGGGCGTGCTGAGCAAGGAAGACATCGTCGAGGTCCTCAAGACCCTGGTCGATATCCGTAACGGCAAAGGCATCGTCGACGACATCGACCACCTGGGTAACCGTCGCGTTCGTTGCGTCGGCGAGATGGCCGAAAACCAGTTCCGCGTTGGCCTGGTGCGTGTAGAGCGCGCGGTCAAGGAACGTCTGTCGATGGCGGAAAGCGAAGGCTTGATGCCGCAAGACCTGATCAACGCCAAGCCGGTTGCGGCGGCGGTGAAAGAGTTCTTCGGTTCCAGCCAGCTGTCCCAGTTCATGGACCAGAACAACCCGCTCTCCGAGATCACCCACAAGCGCCGCGTCTCTGCACTCGGCCCGGGCGGTCTGACCCGTGAGCGTGCTGGCTTCGAAGTCCGTGACGTACACCCGACCCACTACGGCCGTGTGTGCCCGATCGAGACCCCTGAAGGTCCGAACATCGGTCTGATCAACTCCCTGGCAGCCTATGCCCGCACCAACCAGTACGGCTTCCTGGAAAGCCCGTACCGCGTGGTGAAGGAAGGCGTTGTCAGCGACGACATCGTGTTCCTTTCGGCAATCGAAGAAGCGGACCACGTCATCGCCCAGGCTTCGGCCGCGATGAACGACAAGAAGCAACTGATCGATGAGCTGGTAGCTGTTCGTCACCTGAACGAATTCACCGTCAAGGCGCCGGAAGACGTCACCCTGATGGACGTTTCGCCGAAGCAGGTTGTTTCTGTTGCTGCGTCGCTGATTCCGTTCCTCGAGCACGACGACGCCAACCGTGCGTTGATGGGTTCGAACATGCAGCGTCAGGCTGTACCGACCCTGCGTGCCGACAAGCCGCTGGTAGGTACCGGCATGGAGCGCAACGTTGCCCGTGACTCCGGTGTCTGCGTGGTTGCTCGCCGTGGTGGCGTGATCGACTCGGTCGACGCCAGCCGTATCGTTGTTCGCGTTAACGACGACGAAGTGGAAACCGGCGAAGCAGGTGTAGATATCTACAACCTGACCAAGTACACCCGTTCGAACCAGAACACCTGCATCAACCAGCGTCCGCTGGTGAGCAAGGGTGACAAGGTTCAGCGTAGCGACATCATGGCCGACGGCCCGTCCACCGACATGGGTGAACTGGCGCTGGGTCAGAACATGCGCATCGCGTTCATGGCATGGAACGGCTTCAACTTCGAAGACTCCATCTGCCTGTCCGAGCGTGTGGTTCAGGAAGATCGCTTCACCACCATCCACATTCAGGAACTGACCTGTGTGGCGCGTGACACCAAGCTTGGCCCAGAGGAAATCACTGCGGACATCCCGAACGTGGGTGAAGCTGCACTGAACAAACTGGACGAAGCCGGTATCGTTTACGTGGGTGCTGAAGTCGGCGCTGGCGACATCCTGGTTGGCAAGGTCACGCCAAAAGGCGAAACCCAGCTGACCCCGGAAGAAAAACTGCTGCGTGCAATCTTCGGTGAGAAGGCCAGTGACGTTAAAGACACCTCCCTGCGCGTGCCAACCGGCACCAAGGGTACCGTCATTGACGTCCAGGTCTTCACCCGTGATGGCGTCGAGCGCGACAGCCGCGCCCTGGCCATCGAGAAGATGCAGCTGGACGAGATCCGCAAGGACCTCAACGAAGAGTTCCGCATCGTCGAAGGCGCAACCTTCGAGCGTCTGCGTTCTGCTCTGAACGGCCAAGTGGTCGACGGTGGTGCGGGCCTGAAGAAAGGCACCGTGGTCACCGACGAAGTGCTGGACGGTCTGGAGCACGGCCAGTGGTTCAAACTGCGCATGGCTGAAGATGCACTGAATGAGCAGCTGGAAAAGGCTCAGCAGTACATCGTCGACCGTCGCCGTCTGCTGGATGACAAGTTCGAAGACAAGAAGCGCAAGCTGCAGCAGGGCGATGACCTGGCACCTGGCGTACTGAAGATCGTCAAGGTCTACCTGGCAATCCGCCGTCGCATCCAGCCGGGTGACAAGATGGCTGGTCGTCACGGTAACAAGGGTGTTGTCTCGGTAATCATGCCGGTTGAAGACATGCCGCATGATGCCAACGGTACTCCGGTCGACGTCGTACTGAACCCGCTGGGCGTGCCTTCGCGTATGAACGTTGGTCAGATCCTGGAAACCCACCTGGGCCTCGCGGCCAAGGGCCTGGGCGAGAAGATCGACCGCATGATCGAAGAGCAACGCAAAGCCGCTGAGCTGCGCGTATTCCTGACCGAGGTCTACAACGAGATCGGTGGTCGTCAGGAAAACCTCGCCGAGTTCACCGACGAAGAGATCCTGGCCCTGGCCCACAACCTGAAGAAAGGCGTGCCAATGGCTACCCCGGTCTTCGATGGTGCCAAGGAAAGCGAGATCAAGGCCATGCTGAAGCTGGCCGATCTGCCAGAGAGCGGCCAGATGGTGCTGTTCGATGGCCGTACCGGCAACAAGTTCGAGCGTCCAGTGACCGTTGGTTACATGTACATGCTCAAGCTGAACCACTTGGTGGACGACAAGATGCACGCGCGTTCCACTGGTTCCTACAGCCTGGTTACCCAGCAGCCGCTGGGTGGTAAGGCGCAGTTCGGTGGTCAGCGTTTCGGGGAGATGGAAGTGTGGGCGCTGGAAGCATACGGCGCGGCATACACCCTGCAAGAAATGCTCACAGTGAAGTCGGACGACGTGAACGGCCGTACCAAGATGTACAAGAACATCGTGGATGGCGATCACCGTATGGAGCCGGGCATGCCCGAGTCCTTCAACGTGTTGATCAAAGAGATCCGTTCGCTCGGTATCGATATCGATCTGGAAACCGAATAACACGTGACGCGAAGGGGAGTGGGGCAGGTATTGCCCGCTCCCTGCTCCGCCAGGAGGAAAGGCCTTGAAAGACCTACTGAATTTGCTGAAAAACCAGGGTCAAGTCGAAGAGTTCGACGCCATCCGTATCGGGCTGGCGTCACCTGAGATGATCCGTTCGTGGTCGTTCGGTGAAGTTAAGAAGCCGGAAACCATCAACTACCGTACGTTCAAACCTGAGCGTGACGGCCTGTTCTGCGCCAAGATCTTTGGCCCAGTCAAGGACTACGAGTGCCTGTGCGGCAAGTACAAGCGCCTCAAGCACCGCGGCGTAATCTGCGAGAAGTGCGGCGTTGAAGTTGCCCTGGCCAAGGTTCGTCGTGAGCGCATGGCGCACATCGAACTGGCCTCGCCGGTTGCCCACATCTGGTTCCTGAAGTCGCTGCCGTCCCGTATCGGCCTGCTGATGGACATGACCCTGCGTGATATCGAGCGGGTTCTCTACTTCGAGAGCTACGTCGTTATCGACCCGGGCATGACCACCCTTGAAAAGGGTCAGCTGCTGAACGACGAGCAGTACTTCGAAGCGCTGGAAGAGTTCGGTGACGACTTCGACGCCCGCATGGGTGCCGAGGCTGTCCGCGAGCTGCTGCACGCTATCGACCTGGAGCACGAGATCGGTCGCCTGCGTGAAGAGATTCCGCAGACCAACTCGGAAACCAAAATCAAGAAGCTGTCCAAGCGCCTGAAGCTGATGGAAGCTTTCCAGGGCTCGGGCAACTTGCCTGAGTGGATGGTCCTGACCGTACTGCCAGTACTGCCGCCGGACCTGCGTCCGCTGGTACCGCTGGATGGCGGCCGCTTCGCGACCTCCGACCTGAACGACCTGTATCGTCGGGTGATCAACCGTAACAACCGTCTGAAGCGCCTGCTTGATCTGTCCGCGCCGGACATCATCGTGCGCAACGAAAAGCGCATGCTGCAGGAAGCGGTCGACGCCCTGCTGGACAACGGCCGTCGCGGTCGCGCCATCACTGGCTCGAACAAGCGTCCGCTGAAGTCCCTGGCCGACATGATCAAAGGTAAGCAAGGTCGCTTCCGTCAGAACTTGCTCGGTAAGCGTGTTGACTACTCCGGTCGTTCGGTAATTACCGTAGGCCCGACCCTGCGTCTGCACCAGTGCGGTCTGCCGAAGAAGATGGCCCTCGAGCTGTTCAAGCCGTTCATTTTCGGCAAGCTGGAAATGCGTGGTCTGGCGACCACCATCAAAGCTGCCAAGAAGATGGTCGAGCGCGAGCTGCCAGAGGTGTGGGACGTTCTCGCTGAAGTGATTCGCGAACACCCCGTACTGCTCAACCGTGCACCGACCCTTCACCGTCTGGGTATCCAGGCGTTCGAGCCTGTGCTCATCGAAGGTAAGGCCATCCAGCTTCACCCGCTGGTCTGTGCCGCGTACAACGCCGACTTCGACGGTGACCAGATGGCCGTTCACGTGCCGCTGACCCTGGAAGCTCAGCTCGAAGCGCGCGCGCTGATGATGTCGACCAACAACATTCTGTCGCCAGCCAACGGTGAGCCAATCATCGTTCCGTCGCAGGACGTTGTACTGGGTCTGTACTACATGACCCGTGAAGCCATCAACGCCAAGGGCGAGGGTCGCGTATTCGCCGACCTGCAGGAAGTCGACCGCGTATTCCGCGCCGGCGAAGCTGCCCTGCACGCGAAAATCAAGGTCCGTATCAACGAGACCGTGAATGACCGTGATGGCAGCTCGACCAAGAACACCCGTATCGTCGACACCACCGTCGGCCGTGCGCTGCTGTTCCAGGTTGTGCCAGCAGGCCTGCCGTACGATGTCGTCAACCAGCCAATGAAGAAAAAGGCGATCTCCAAGCTGATCAACCAGTGCTACCGCGTGGTTGGTCTGAAAGAGACCGTTATCTTCGCCGACCAGCTGATGTACACCGGTTTCGCTTACTCCACCATCTCTGGCGTGTCCATTGGTGTGAACGACTTTGTCATCCCGGATGAGAAAGCGCGCATCATCAACAGCGCTACCGATGAAGTGAAGGAAATCGAGAGCCAGTACGCCTCCGGCCTGGTAACCCAGGGCGAGAAGTACAACAAGGTCATCGACTTGTGGTCGAAGGCGAACGACGAAGTGTCCAAGGCGATGATGGCCAACCTCTCGAAAGAGAAAGTCATCGACCGCGAAGGCAAAGAAGTCGAGCAAGAGTCCTTCAACTCGATGTACATGATGGCTGACTCCGGTGCGCGGGGTTCCGCTGCCCAGATCCGTCAGCTGGCCGGTATGCGTGGCCTGATGGCCAAGCCGGACGGCTCGATCATCGAGACGCCGATCACCGCGAACTTCCGTGAAGGTCTGAGCGTACTTCAGTACTTCATCTCGACCCACGGTGCTCGTAAAGGTCTGGCGGATACCGCCTTGAAGACTGCGAACTCCGGTTACCTGACCCGTCGTCTGGTAGACGTTGCGCAAGACCTGGTTGTGACCGAGATCGACTGCGGTACCGACCAAGGCCTGCTGATGACTCCGCACATTGAAGGCGGTGACGTTGTAGAGCCGTTGGGTGAGCGTGTACTGGGCCGTGTCATCGCCCGTGACGTATTCAAGCCAGGCACCGAGGACGTCATCGTTCCGGCCGGTACCCTGGTAGACGAGCAGTGGGTCGAGTTCATCGAGCTGAACAGCATCGACGAAGTTATCGTGCGTTCGCCGATCAACTGTGAAACCCGCTTCGGTATCTGTGCCAAGTGCTACGGTCGTGACCTGGCGCGTGGTCACCAGGTGAACATCGGTGAAGCTGTCGGCGTTATCGCTGCACAGTCGATCGGTGAGCCGGGTACCCAGCTGACCATGCGTACGTTCCACATCGGTGGTGCTGCAAGCCGTACTTCGGCTGCCGACAGCGTCCAGGTGAAGAACGGCGGTATGGTACGTCTGCACAACCTGAAGCATGTCGTGCGCGCTGATGGCAACCTGGTTGCTGTTTCGCGTTCCGGTGAGTTGGCCATTGCCGACGAATTCGGTCGTGAGCGTGAGCGTTACAAGCTGCCTTACGGTGCGGTGATTTCGGTCAAGGAAGGTGAGAAGGTCGAAGCTGGCGCCATCGTCGCCAAGTGGGACCCGCACACCCACCCGATCGTTACCGAGCTGAAAGGTACCGTGACCTTCGTGGGCATGGAAGAAAACATCACCATCAAGCGCCAGACCGACGAACTGACCGGCCTGACCAACATTGAAGTACTGGACGTCAAGGATCGCCCTGCCGCAGGCAAGGAAATCCGTCCGGCAATCAAGATGGTCGACGCCAATGGCAAGGACCTGTACCTGCCAGGTACCGACGTACCGGCGCAGTACTTCCTGCCAGCCAACGCCTTGGTGGGTGTTGCTGACGGTGCGCAGATCGGTGTTGGTGACGTTATCGCGCGTATCCCGCAAGAAACGTCGAAGACCCGTGACATCACCGGTGGTCTGCCACGCGTAGCTGACTTGTTCGAAGCGCGTCGTCCGAAAGAAGCCTCGATTCTGGCTGAAGTCAGCGGTACCATCGCGTTCGGTAAAGAGACCAAGGGCAAGCGTCGTCTGGTCATCACTCCGACCGACGGTAGCGATCCGTACGAAGAGCTGATTCCGAAGTGGCGCCACCTGAACGTCTTCGAAGGCGAACAGGTAAACCGCGGCGAAGTTATCTCCGACGGCCCGAGCGATCCGCACGACATCCTGCGCCTGCTGGGTGTGAGCGCGCTGGCGAAGTACATCGTCAACGAGATCCAGGACGTTTACCGTCTGCAAGGCGTTAAGATCAACGACAAGCACATCGAGACCATCCTGCGTCAGATGCTGCGCAAGGTCGAGATCTCGGAGTCGGGCGATTCCAGCTTCATCAAGGGCGACCAGATGGAACTGACTCACGTACTGGTCGAGAACGAGCGTCTAGCTGGCGAAGACAAGTTCATCTCGAAGTTCACTCGCGTGCTGCTGGGTATCACCAAGGCCTCGCTGTCGACCGAATCGTTCATTTCCGCGGCTTCCTTCCAGGAAACTACCCGCGTACTGACCGAAGCGGCGGTAACCGGCAAGCGCGACTACCTGCGCGGCCTGAAAGAGAACGTCGTCGTGGGTCGTCTGATCCCGGCGGGTACTGGTCTGGCCTACCACAGCGAGCGCAAGCGTCGCCGTGAAGCCGACAAACCGCTGCGTGTAAGCGCCAGTGAGGTGGAAGCCGCACTGACCGAAGCGCTGAATTCCAGCGGTAACTAAGTACAGGGCAGGGCCCCGGCAAGCCTCGATCGGCCATCGGTGACATGAATTGTTGCCGATGATCGGGCGAGGAGGGCCGGGGCCTTGTCTTGACTGGGTGCAAGATCCTCCGTAGACTTTTGTACCCTTAAATTTGGTGAGGCTCCGTCTCGCCAATTTTTGGCTTTCTTGCAAGACAATAGAGTCGCAAGACAATCAGTGGAGCTAGTAGATGGCAACTATCAACCAGCTGGTACGTCAGCCGCGTAAGCGTTCGGTCGAGAAATCCGACGTTCCTGCGCTGCAGAACTGCCCGCAACGTCGTGGCGTGTGCACCCGTGTGTACACCACCACGCCGAAAAAACCTAACTCGGCACTGCGTAAAGTATGCCGTGTGCGTCTGACCAACGGTTTCGAGGTTTCCTCGTACATCGGCGGTGAAGGCCACAACCTGCAAGAGCACAGCGTCGTCCTGATCCGTGGCGGCCGTGTTAAAGACTTGCCAGGTGTTCGTTACCACACCGTTCGCGGCTCTCTGGATACTTCGGGCGTTAAAGGCCGTAACCAGGGTCGTTCGAAGTACGGTACCAAGCGTCCGAAGTAATCGGCCGTTTGCACACATCCATTTTTTTGAGTCGATAAGAGTAAGGTCGGGCAGGGGTCGTAGACCCACGTCCCGGGCTAACCTGAAGACCGTTTGAGGGCTTATCATGCCAAGACGTCGTGTAGCAGCAAAACGTGAGATTCTGGACGATCCTAAATACGGATCCCAAATCCTCGCCAAGTTCATGAACCACGTGATGGAAAGCGGCAAGAAGGCCGTGGCCGAGCGCATCGTTTACGGTGCACTGGACAAGGTCAAAGAGCGCAAGAACAGCGACCCCCTGGAAATCTTCGAGAAAGCTCTCGACGCCATCGCTCCGCTGGTCGAAGTAAAGTCCCGTCGTGTCGGCGGTGCCACTTACCAGGTTCCGGTTGAAGTTCGTCCATCCCGTCGTAATGCTCTGGCAATGCGCTGGCTCGTAGACTACGCCCGCAAGCGTGGCGAGAAGTCGATGGCTCTGCGCCTGGCTGGCGAGCTGCTGGATGCCGCTGAAGGCAAAGGTGCTGCAGTCAAGAAGCGTGAAGACGTTCACCGTATGGCTGAAGCCAACAAAGCGTTCTCGCACTACCGCTTCTAATTCAGGCATCTATCATTTTGCGAGGGCTTTATGGCTCGTACTACAGCAATTAACCGCTACCGTAACATTGGTATCTGTGCCCACGTTGACGCGGGCAAGACCACCACTACCGAGCGGATCCTGTTCTACACAGGCCTGAGCCACAAGATGGGCGAGGTGCATGATGGCGCCGCGACCACCGACTGGATGGTGCAGGAGCAGGAGCGGGGTATCACCATTACCTCCGCTGCCGTTACCACCTTCTGGAAAGGTTCTGTTGGTCAGTATGACAACTACCGTGTAAACGTTATCGATACCCCCGGCCACGTTGACTTCACCATTGAAGTAGAGCGTTCGCTGCGCGTACTCGACGGCGCGGTCGTTGTGTTCTGCGGTACCTCCGGCGTTGAGCCTCAGTCCGAAACCGTATGGCGTCAGGCCAACAAGTACGGCGTTCCACGTGTTGTCTACGTGAACAAGATGGACCGTGCCGGTGCTAACTTCCTGCGCGTCGTAGGTCAGATCAAGAACCGTCTGGGTCACACCCCGGTTCCTGTTCAGCTGGCCATCGGTTCGGAAGATAACTTCCAGGGTCAGGTCGACCTGATCAAGATGAAGGCTATCTACTGGAACGAAGACGACAAAGGCACCACTTATCGCGAGGAAGAAATTCCTGCCGATATGCTGGAGCTGGCTCAAGAGTGGCGCTCCAACATGGTTGAAGCGGCTGCCGAGGCCAGCGAAGAGCTGATGAACAAGTACCTGGAAGGCGAAGAGCTGACCGTCGAAGAGATCAAAGCCGGTCTGCGCGCGCGCACCCTGGCCAGCGAAATCGTACCGGCCGTCTGCGGTTCGTCGTTCAAGAACAAAGGCGTTCCCCTGGTTCTCGACGCCGTCATCGACTACCTGCCTGCTCCGACCGAGATCCCTGCAATCCAGGGTATCAACCCGGACGACAAGGAGCTGGACAAAGAAGATCCGGCTGTTCGTAAAGACGTGCGTCACGCCGACGACAACGAGCCGTTCTCGGCTCTGGCGTTCAAGATCGCGACTGACCCGTTCGTGGGTACTCTGACCTTCGTTCGCGTCTACTCGGGCGTTCTGACCTCCGGTGACTCCGTCATCAACTCGGTCAAGGGCAAGAAAGAGCGCGTTGGTCGTATGGTGCAGATGCACGCGAACCAGCGTGAAGAGATCAAGGAAGTGCGCGCTGGCGACATCGCTGCACTGATCGGCATGAAGGACGTGACCACGGGCGAAACCCTGTGCAACGCCGACAAGCCAATCATCCTTGAGCGTATGGACTTCCCTGAGCCGGTCATTTCGCTCTCCGTAGAGCCGAAAACCAAGGCTGACCAGGAGAAGATGGGTATTGCACTGGGCAAGCTGGCCCAGGAAGACCCGTCGTTCCGCGTCAAGACCGACGAAGAGACTGGCCAGACCATCATCTCGGGCATGGGTGAGCTGCACCTGGACATCCTCGTTGACCGCATGAAGCGCGAGTTCAACGTCGAAGCCAACATCGGCAAGCCGCAGGTTTCGTACCGCGAGAAGATCACCAAGTCCAACGTCGAGATCGAAGGCAAGTTCGTTCGTCAGTCGGGCGGTCGTGGTCAGTTCGGTCACTGCTGGATCCGTTTCTCGGAGCCGGACGTAGACGAGAAGGGCAACATCACCGAAGGTCTGGTGTTCACCAACGAAGTCGTTGGTGGTGTGATTCCTAAGGAATTCATCGCCCCGATCCAGAAGGGTATCGAAGAGCAGATGAAAAACGGCGTTGTTGCCGGTTATCCGCTGCTCGGCCTGAAGGCCACTGTATTCGATGGTTCGTACCACGACGTCGACTCCAACGAAATGGCGTTCAAAATCGCCGCTTCGATGGCGACCAAGCAACTGGCCCAGAAGGGTGGTGGCGTGGTTCTTGAGCCGATCATGAAGGTCGAAGTTGTAACCCCGGAAGATTACCTGGGTGACGTGATGGGTGACCTGAGCCGTCGTCGTGGGATGATCCAGGGTAATGAAGACTCGGTGTCCGGCAAGGTAATCACTGCTGAGGTACCGCTCGGAGAGATGTTCGGTTACGCGACCGACGTTCGTTCCATGTCTCAGGGTCGCGCAAGCTACTCCATGGAATTCTCCAAATACGCCGAAGCTCCGTCGAACATCGTCGAAGCACTCGTTAAAAAACAAGGCTAATCCCCTTTAGGCAAGAGGTTCACTGTCGTGGCTAAAGAAAAATTTGATCGTTCCCTTCCCCACGTTAACGTCGGCACTATCGGCCACGTTGACCACGGTAAGACCACTCTGACCGCAGC
>NZ_JAWRYI010000160.1:0-350 GCF_046534705.1 Pseudomonas sp. SIMBA_068 | reverse complement strand
CTTGAATGAATATCTACAAAAACGGTTCTTTGAAATGCTGCTTGCCGGTGCAGTGCTTTAATCAGCGTGGTCTTGCCGTTACCACTAAGACCGTGCAGCGCAATGCAAGGCTTTTCCTTGAGTGCTGTGGTGAGACTGGCGATCAGCTTGTCACGACCGAATAACTCCGTCGGCTTTGGAGCTTCTTCAGCTGGAGGATTTTCCGGGGTGGGCAATGGCGGCGTTTCCGTGCTGTCCGAAACCTCTGAGCTCGGAGCTACCAGGGCCGAATGCTTGAAGTGCCAATGCCCGTCTTCCGCCATATCGGCAACCGTTTGTACCTTCCAGCCGTTCTTGTATTCGAACAGATG
>NZ_JAWRYI010001418.1:0-242 GCF_046534705.1 Pseudomonas sp. SIMBA_068 | reverse complement strand
ACAGTAGCGACTTTAGCGCGCATAGTTGATGGTTATTACACGCCGTAACTATTTCGCGCTGCCACTTAGCATCGACACTCAGGGGCAGGGTTAGCGAGAGGTCTAGCGTCGTATATATAAGCCTATTATCGAGCTTCTGAAGTGCCTGGAAATACATTTTGATGGTTGCGCCTGCCAATTCAGAGGCGGAACGGGCAAGCCACAACTTCATCAGGTGTATCAATTCTCCGTCAAAGGAACTG
>NZ_JAWRYI010001417.1:0-242 GCF_046534705.1 Pseudomonas sp. SIMBA_068 | reverse complement strand
AAATAACTCACGACTTTTTAATGGCTTATTACCTAACAAAGGTTTTAGTAAATAGCGACTTAACTGTTTTGCCATATATAACACATCTTTTCGGCTAAAGTCATGATTTGCTATTGCTTGAAGCTGTTCACCGCTAAAACCTGAGCGAGTATCTTCTTGGATAACAAACCCAAGTTCAGAGAAATAACTATACGTAAGCGCTTCATCTATTGGCTCACCGTTGGTATCAAAACTGAAATCAA
>NZ_JAWRYI010001416.1:0-242 GCF_046534705.1 Pseudomonas sp. SIMBA_068 | reverse complement strand
GCGTTGGACCTGCCGCTGGCGCTGCAAGTGCTGGAGGAAGCCGCACGCTTCAGCCAGGGCGTGCTGGCGCCTTTGAACGCCCTGGGTGATCGTCAGGGCTGCCGCTGGCAGGCGGGCCAGGTGAGCACCCCGGACGGTTTTGCCCAGGCGTATCAAGCCTATGTCGACGGCGGCTGGCCGGCGCTGGCCTGTGCTGAGGCGCTGGGCGGGCAGGGCTTGCCGCAGGTGCTCGACGCCGCCGT
>NZ_JAWRYI010001415.1:0-243 GCF_046534705.1 Pseudomonas sp. SIMBA_068 | reverse complement strand
CCATAGCGCATGGTTTCCGGCGGATCGTACGTCACGTTCAAGGTTTCTTGAGTTTCCATAAATGCAGGCCTAAATTTTCATTAAAATATAATGTTTAAATTTGAATCGAAAAAGCCCCGCCATTCCGATAATAATATTAATCGGTTAGGTTTTTAAAAATAACGACTCAGTCGATGATATATTTCGACGCTGATTTCGTCTGATCAGACACGGAAGCGGTAAAAAAAGGCGTGACGGCGCGCG
>NZ_JAWRYI010001414.1:0-243 GCF_046534705.1 Pseudomonas sp. SIMBA_068 | reverse complement strand
AAAGATAATTGTTTCATTAAGCGAAAACCCCTGCTTTATTTTTAGTAAATTTGCTTTTATAAAGTTAAAGTTGGAAGCGCTTCCATAATTAATTTGATTAATCGCTGGGTATAGTATTTAATAACTTTCAGGAAGCGCTTCCATATTTAGGTTAGTGGCTATTGTTTAACAGGTCAATAGTTATATTTAAATAAGCAAATTACATTATAAAAACACACCCAGACAACACAGGGCCATAACAAT
>NZ_JAWRYI010001413.1:0-243 GCF_046534705.1 Pseudomonas sp. SIMBA_068 | reverse complement strand
CTAGGTTCCACTATTGGCTCCTATTGTTATTCAATCTTAAAAAAGATCAAAACAGCTAATACAACAGTACTTAAAAGGCCTGCCGTCATTAAAATGATAGGGTAACAGTAATTTACATTTAAATAACATGTAACCCTAATGCAAATATATCACTTGCTATCTACAAATCACCAACCCAATCATAAAGAATTAACATTATAAAAAATACTAATCCAATATAATTAGCTAATAATAAACAATACC
>NZ_JAWRYI010000159.1:0-350 GCF_046534705.1 Pseudomonas sp. SIMBA_068 | reverse complement strand
GGACGCTATCTGTTCACATCATCGACATTAACCCGGGACTTTATTGAGATAGGCCGTGATGCCGGGCTGTGGGGGCGACGTTCCCGCCTGCGATTAAGCGGTAAACCGCTGTTGCTAACAGAACTGTTTTTACCGGCGTCACCGTTGTACTAAGAGGAAAAAAATATGGAGTGGAGTCTGACGCAGAATAAGCTGCTGGCGTTTCATCGCTTAATGCGTACGGATAAGCCAATTGGCGCGTTACTGCTGCTCTGGCCAACATTATGGGCGTTGTGGGTGGCGACACCGGGCGTTCCCCAGCTCTGGATCCTGGCGGTGTTTGTCGCGGGTGTCTGGCTGATGCGCGCTGC
>NZ_JAWRYI010001412.1:0-243 GCF_046534705.1 Pseudomonas sp. SIMBA_068 | reverse complement strand
CACCGTTATAAATTTGGTCACCTTTGCGGCTTGTATCTGTGCCTAAGTGATCCCAATGCGCTGAATACACTACATGTTCGTCTGGCGATTCGCTGCCCGGTAAGGTCGCAATAAAGTTGTAAGACACTGACGTTTTAATTGTATTAGTCACATTAACAGAGGCGGTCAAATCACCCATATCAACATGATAAGCACCTTTTGCGGCATTTTCTTTAACGGTATCGAAATCTAAACCAGCTTTAC
>NZ_JAWRYI010001411.1:0-243 GCF_046534705.1 Pseudomonas sp. SIMBA_068 | reverse complement strand
GCTTGATCTGATCTTGACCAAGGTATGGTCGGATTTATCTATACCTGTTGGCGGTGTTCCCAATCCATTTCGCTTGATGCAACTGGCCTGCCGATGCATTGCGCGACCCACTGTGCAACTGAGCAGCGCGCTACCAGTCCTGCGAATGCGGTGCTGGCCCTGCCAGCGCCGGAAACAGCGGCAGTACCTCTTCGGCCAGTTCCTGAAGGATGTCCTGGGCCGGGCGCCGCGCCATCTGCACCC
>NZ_JAWRYI010001410.1:0-243 GCF_046534705.1 Pseudomonas sp. SIMBA_068 | reverse complement strand
AGCATCATTTCCGTGAAGTGATTCCGTTTGGGGCTTCTCTGCGTTATGCAGGCCGCCCGGCCTCCGCCTCTCCGGCGGTAGGGTATATGTCCGTTCACCAGAAACAGCAACAAGATCTGGTTAATGACGCGCTGAACGTCGAATAAATAAAGGATACACAATGAGTAGCGTAGATATTCTGGTCCCTGACCTGCCTGAATCCGTAGCCGATGCCACCGTCGCAACCTGGCATAAAAAACCCGG
>NZ_JAWRYI010001409.1:0-243 GCF_046534705.1 Pseudomonas sp. SIMBA_068 | reverse complement strand
CTCGACGCCGCCAGCCATAGTCCGGCACAGCTACGACGTTTCCATCACAACGCGCCGGAGAGCCTGACAGCCCGGCTCGCCTCTCCCTGTGAGGGCGAAACGCTGGTGGTGACGGAAGGTATTTTCAGCATGGATGGCGACAGTGCGCCGCTGGCCGCCCTGGCGCAACAGACGCGCCAGGCAGAGGGCTGGCTGCTGGTGGATGATGCGCACGGCATCGGCGTGGTGGGTGAGCAGGGGCGC
>NZ_JAWRYI010001408.1:0-243 GCF_046534705.1 Pseudomonas sp. SIMBA_068 | reverse complement strand
ACGGCAAAACTCAACAGTGCCGGCAGCAGCAAGACCATGCCGATCAGTGCGCCGCGGCCAAACTGCTGCTGGCCCACGACAGCTTTGTAGGCTTCCAGGGCCAGCACCTGATAATCGCCGCCGACCACGACCGGGACGCCGAAGTCAGTGATGGTCAGGGTGAACACCAGGCAGAAGGCCGCGAACACTGCCTGGCTTGTCGCAGGCCAGGTAATGCTGGAAAACGCCCGCCAAGGCCAGGCC
>NZ_JAWRYI010001407.1:0-243 GCF_046534705.1 Pseudomonas sp. SIMBA_068 | reverse complement strand
CGGCTACCGCATGGCGCAGCTTGCGCTGTTCGGCACCTGCAAGGATGTTATTGCCAGCGCTGTCGTACAGGCTGACGTGCACATGCATGCCGCTGCCTGGTGCATCCAGGTACGGCTTGCTCATGAAGCTGGCACGGTAGCCGTGCTTCATCGCGATACCCCGGGTACTGCGGCAAAACAGCGCCGACCAGTCCGCCGCACTCAGGGGATCGTCGCTGTGGGAGAAGTTGATCTCGAACTGGC
>NZ_JAWRYI010001406.1:0-243 GCF_046534705.1 Pseudomonas sp. SIMBA_068 | reverse complement strand
CATGTGCGGGGCGCGCAGGTTGAACAGTTCGTCCAGCGAGATGGGCTGCTCCATGTGATCCGCCGCCGGTGACGGAAAGCCTGCCGGGATACGGAACAGATAACGTGGAACAACACCGCTACCGCAGGTGATGGGGCCCAGGATGGATGTCATGGTACGACCTTGAAATTAACTGTATATAGATACAGTATCGACCTGCTGAGTATCAGGTCAATTTCGGCGTAGGAAATTTCGACAAGTGGG
>NZ_JAWRYI010001405.1:0-243 GCF_046534705.1 Pseudomonas sp. SIMBA_068 | reverse complement strand
GCGGCAAGATCTTTTGCTTTGAAGTCAACAGTCGCCCCGGTACTTATGTTCAGGGCGCCAAGGGATTGCCATAGATACCACCGTGGCCACGTCGGGCCTGATGCAATGCGGTTTTCTTGCCCGGAGACCGCGATGCACCCGCCACCCTTTACCGATGGCTCGACCGATGCCCTGATTGCCAGCCGTTTACCGTCCTGGCTGACCGGGGCATCGCTGAATACCTTGTACTCACTGCATGCGAGC
>NZ_JAWRYI010001404.1:0-243 GCF_046534705.1 Pseudomonas sp. SIMBA_068 | reverse complement strand
ATGCTCTTCGGTTCCTGTCATCGCCTGATACAGCGCCAGATGGATCTCATAAGCGGGATCGACAGTGCGGCCAGTGATTTTGGTCATTGCCTGCCCAAAAGGCTGGAAATCGTTGGTGCGGGTTTGATCAACAAGAATGTTGCGATCGGCAAGGAACAGGATGCGTTTCTTGTGTCTGCCTTTCCATAACCGCCAGATAATCTGGAAGGCGGTGTAGGTTTTGCCGGGACCGGTTGCCATCAC
>NZ_JAWRYI010001403.1:0-243 GCF_046534705.1 Pseudomonas sp. SIMBA_068 | reverse complement strand
AGCTTCTCCGCCTGAACCGTGCTGCCGTTAAGTTGCAGGGTATAGCCGCTTTCATCGCGCGCCACGCTGAGCACTTCACTGCGCAGCCGCAGGGTGACATTGCCCTTGTCACATTCGGCCAGCAGCAGATCGACAATCTGCTGGGCGGAGTCGTCGCAGAAGAGCTGGCCCAGGGTTTTCTCGTGCCAGGCGATGCCGTGGCGATTAACCAGATCGATAAAATCCCACTGGGTATAACGCGCC
>NZ_JAWRYI010001402.1:0-243 GCF_046534705.1 Pseudomonas sp. SIMBA_068 | reverse complement strand
AGCACCACATTGGGGATCAGGTCCACCACCAGCCGCGCATAGAGTTCGATGTAGGTATGGATGGCGCCGATTTCCAGCAGCCCGTCTTCCAGCAACTGGCTGATGCGCAGGCTCTGGGTGCCGGCAAAGGAAAAGTCCAGCTTGCGGGCGATGCCGCGCTCGAACAGGTCCAGGTGCTCGGAACGGCCGACGCTGGGCATGATCATGTGCAGGTCATGCAGCCTGGCCGGGTCGGCCTTGGCC
>NZ_JAWRYI010001401.1:0-243 GCF_046534705.1 Pseudomonas sp. SIMBA_068 | reverse complement strand
CCCCATGCACAGGTCAGCGCGCTGGACATCAACCCGCTGGCGTTGCGCTATACCGCCATCAACGCGGCCTTGGCGGGCATCAGCAATGTGTCCGTGGAGCCGAGTGATTTGCTTTACGGCGTTACCGGCACCTTCGACCTGATCGTGGCCAATCCGCCCTACATGCTCGACCTCAACGCGCGCACCTACCGCCACGGTGGCGGGGCGCTGGGCGCCGAGCTGTCACTGCGCATCGTCGAACAG
>NZ_JAWRYI010001400.1:0-243 GCF_046534705.1 Pseudomonas sp. SIMBA_068 | reverse complement strand
AGGTCATGGCAGCATGGGCCAGTTCATTGATTTTGCTGGTGATCAGCTGCTCATGCTCCAGCGCCTGCTGCAGAATTTCATTCAGTGAAGTGAAAGAGACTGGCGGCGCAGCGATGGTACCCAGCACCGGCATGCCGCCGGTATCGCTCAGGTAATCAAACAGACGCTGCATATGCTGCATCTCTTCGCGTGAATGCATCTTCAGGAAGGAAGCGGCACCCTCAAAGCCTTTGTCGCTGCACC
>NZ_JAWRYI010001399.1:0-243 GCF_046534705.1 Pseudomonas sp. SIMBA_068 | reverse complement strand
CGATCTTCTGACCGGGATTTTCAACATCAACGGGAACTTGATTACGGCAGAATTGACGGCTGATCCGCCCCTTCTTTTTCCACTTTCTGCTGCAACATGTGTTCGCGCTTCATACCCAGTTTCAGAGCCAACGCAGATGCCACATAGATGGAAGATGCAGTACCGATGGAAACACCGATAAGCATGGTCAGCGAGAAGCCTTCCAATACCGGACCACCGAAGAGGTACAGCATCAGGATATCC
>NZ_JAWRYI010001398.1:0-243 GCF_046534705.1 Pseudomonas sp. SIMBA_068 | reverse complement strand
CGTCATTATGGGCCGTTTTGGCGGCAATCTGGCGCTCAATCTCGGGACATTTGGCGGCGTGTTTATTGCGGGCGGTATCGTGCCGCGCTTCCTTGAGTTCTTCAAAGCCTCCGGTTTCCGTGCCGCATTTGAAGATAAAGGGCGCTTTAAAGAATATGTCCATGATATTCCGGTGTATCTCATCGTCCATGACAATCCGGGCCTTCTCGGTTCCGGTGCACATTTACGCCAGACCTTAGGTCA
>NZ_JAWRYI010001397.1:0-243 GCF_046534705.1 Pseudomonas sp. SIMBA_068 | reverse complement strand
CGTTCCTGCTCTTCCGGCGTCGAAAAGTTGCGGTTAAAGTCGAGACCACATTCACCAATCGCCACCACTTCTGGCTGCGCGGCCAGCTCAATAATCGCTTCTTCAGTCGCAGCTTGCCACTGGCTGCTGTCGTGAGGATGTACGCCCGCCGTTGACCAACAGGACGAATACTGACGCGCCAGCTTTTGCGCCTGCTGGCTTTCACGCAGGTTAGTGCCGGTGATGAGTAGCCCATTAACTCCC
>NZ_JAWRYI010000158.1:0-351 GCF_046534705.1 Pseudomonas sp. SIMBA_068 | reverse complement strand
CGGTGCGTGTCAATGTACCTGTCGCCTTAACGTCAGCTAGCTATGGCAACGCCAGCTTCAGAGCGCTCCGGATTCAAGTAAACAGCATCTGCAAGTCGCCAATTTCGCGTCTCACCGCTCCAGCGTGTTGGATTAGCTGCTTTGGCAGACGAATACAATGCCGCTCGCGCCTCTAGCAACGCGGTCGCTCTGCCTTCGTGACGCTCGTTGGGCGTGATGTATCGCAGGGCACTGTGCCGGTGCTCTTCGTTGTACCACTCGACAAATCTCTGTACCCAGAGTCTCGCTTCCGTAAGGCTGTCGAACGGATGGTCGGGCCACAGTGGGCAGTACTTCGCAGTGCGGAAGAGT
>NZ_JAWRYI010001396.1:0-243 GCF_046534705.1 Pseudomonas sp. SIMBA_068 | reverse complement strand
ATGGTTGGTCAGGATTTGTGGGTTTCCTTTATGCAGCTTCTGCCTTATATGCTGCAAACCGGTATCCTGATCCTCTTTGCGGTACTGTTCTGTTGGGTGTCCGCCGGATTCTGGACGGCGTTAATGGGCTTCCTGCAACTGCTTATTGGTCGCGATAAATACAGTATATCTGCGTCAACAGTTGGCGATGAACCATTAAACCCGGAGCATCGCACGGCGTTGATCATGCCTATCTGTAACGAA
>NZ_JAWRYI010001395.1:0-243 GCF_046534705.1 Pseudomonas sp. SIMBA_068 | reverse complement strand
GCTCGCCAGGCGGCGCAGGATTCACAAAGCCTTGAATTCTTACAGCGCCAGTTACCTGAAGTGCGCAGCGAGCTGGACCAGGCGGAAGAAAAACTCAACGTTTATCGCCAGCAGCGCGATTCGGTTGACCTTAACCTGGAAGCCAAAGCCGTTCTTGAGCAGATTGTGAACGTTGATAATCAACTCAATGAGCTGACCTTCCGCGAGGCAGAGATCTCCCAGCTGTATAAGAAAGATCACCCA
>NZ_JAWRYI010001394.1:0-243 GCF_046534705.1 Pseudomonas sp. SIMBA_068 | reverse complement strand
CTGTTGCAGCGTGCGGGGCTCTATCCCCCGCCTCCCGGAGCCAGCAAGGCCCTTGGCCTGGAATGCTCCGGGGTAGTCAGTGAAGTGGGCCCGGGTTCGTCCTGGCAAGTGGGTGATCGGGTCTGTGCCCTGCTGGCGGGCGGAGGCATGGCTGAAGAGGTGGTGGTAGATGCCCGCCATGTACTGCCAGTACCCGAAGGGTTGTCCCTGGCCGAGGCCGCGGCGCTGCCCGAGGTCTACAGC
>NZ_JAWRYI010001393.1:0-243 GCF_046534705.1 Pseudomonas sp. SIMBA_068 | reverse complement strand
GGGATGTACTGGCCGAAATCCCTGGTATGAAAGAATGGCAAGCAAAAATGAGCCAGTCGACTATTGCACAGCAAATAGAGGCAGATCGCCAAGCAAATATGCCTGAGTTTATGCAAAAGGTAACAGCACAAATACAGGCAGCTCAAAGCAAGTAATTACGCTATACGCTACCCATTCTCAATTTATAGGAACAGTATTATGACAGATACAAATACACAACTTACTTCAACAATTAACAACGAC
>NZ_JAWRYI010001392.1:0-243 GCF_046534705.1 Pseudomonas sp. SIMBA_068 | reverse complement strand
CCTCGCTCGGTCGGCGGGCTTTTTTCGTTTACGGCGCAATATCTCCAGACTGGATGGAAATTGCCGACCTGGCGATCTCGTATGTAAATGTTCTATAGGGTTGTCGCTTCGCTAAAACACGTCCCGGCCACTCGGGAACGGGTCCGAATGGAAATCGATTAAAAGAGAAGGTGTATCTGGTTCTATTTATTTCTATGTGGGGTGCCTAAAACATAACGTGATTTGAGTTTATGACTTGGAATC
>NZ_JAWRYI010000157.1:0-352 GCF_046534705.1 Pseudomonas sp. SIMBA_068 | reverse complement strand
GGCTATGGCGGCATCCTCAGCCTGGGGCAGGGCGTGTTCTTCGGGGTTGGCGGCTATTGCATGGCGATGTTCCTCAAACTTGAGGCCTCGGACCCGGAAAGCACCAAGATTCAATCGACGCCGGGCATCCCGGACTTCATGGACTGGAACCAGATCACCGAACTGCCGTGGTTGTGGCAGCCGTTCCACAGTTTCAGCTTCACGCTGGTGGCAGTGATTGCGGTGCCGGTGCTGCTGGCGTTCATCATCGGCATGGCGCTGTTCAAGCGGCGCGTGGGCGATGTGTATTTCTCCATTGTCACCCAGGCGATTGCGCTGATTCTCACGGTGCTGATCGTCGGCCAGCAAGGTC
>NZ_JAWRYI010001391.1:0-243 GCF_046534705.1 Pseudomonas sp. SIMBA_068 | reverse complement strand
AGTTTATCACTTTCTAGCTGGTTGGTTGAACGCTAAGGAAGGTAAAGAGTTGTTAGCCTTGTTTATTTCAAACTTTGTTGAGTACTACAACACAGGTTGTTATCAGGTAACGGTTACTACTGAGTAACTGGAGGTTTTTATGGCTGAAGTACAAGCGGTTAAAGATCTTGATACAGTAAGGCTCGTTAGCTATTTACTAGAAAAGCGCTGCTCAAGGCAAATGAGCCAAATATGGAACATTGG
>NZ_JAWRYI010001390.1:0-243 GCF_046534705.1 Pseudomonas sp. SIMBA_068 | reverse complement strand
CGTTACGCAGCAGTAGGGTGAACACTGCCTGTGCCAGGAGCGTCAGGGTGTGTTCCCGACCAGGCAGTTGTTCTACCGATTCCCGCTCTATCAGTTGCCAATAGTGTTCCAGCGCCGCCAGTTCGTCGGGTTTATCTGCCAGTGACAGGCAAATCCCCGGCAGGCCGAAGGTTTCCCGAGTGCCTGGATAAAGAACTTCCAGCAGGGGCCAGATCAGATCTTCCCGTACCGTCAACACATGAC
>NZ_JAWRYI010001389.1:0-243 GCF_046534705.1 Pseudomonas sp. SIMBA_068 | reverse complement strand
GGTGTGTACTGAATTTGATTATCAACAATTAGCGCAGTGCCACTGTCGGCAGAGACCTCGCTTAATATTAAGCTGTCGCCATCAATATCCGAATCATTGGCTAAAACGTCAATGAGCAATGCAATTGCGTCTTCATTTATGGTAGCAAGGTCAGCGTTTGCAACGGGTGCATCATTTACAGGCGTTACAATAATCGTAACACTTGCGGTACTGTCTTTCTCACCAGGAGAGCCATTTTCATAC
>NZ_JAWRYI010001388.1:0-243 GCF_046534705.1 Pseudomonas sp. SIMBA_068 | reverse complement strand
ATATCAACGCGCTGGGCCTGCCTACCGCCACAGAATTCCTGGATATGGTGATCGGCCAGTTTATTGCCGATCTGATTAGCTGGGGCGCGATTGGCGCACGCACCACCGAAAGCCAGATCCACCGCGAAATGGCATCGGCCCTCTCCTGCCCGGTCGGCTTTAAAAACGGCACCGATGGTAACGTACAGATTGCCGTGGATGCGATTCGCGCCGCGCGCGCCAGCCACATGTTCCTTTCGCCCG
>NZ_JAWRYI010001387.1:0-243 GCF_046534705.1 Pseudomonas sp. SIMBA_068 | reverse complement strand
AATGAATGGCGCATTGCCATGTCTTGTACGGCGTGTATCAATGAGATGCCGCTGGATAAAAACAACGCCAACGACACCGCGCAGTCTTTTTCGGGATACAACCATGGTTGCTCTTACTCCCACATCCAAGATCAAGAACCTCGACAAGCTGCTGCTTCACTGCCAGCGCCGACGTCATCCGGCCAAACACAACATCATCTGCGCCGGCGAGCGTTCAGAAACCCTGTTCTTCATCATCAAAGG
>NZ_JAWRYI010001386.1:0-244 GCF_046534705.1 Pseudomonas sp. SIMBA_068 | reverse complement strand
AGCACCAAATTCCGCGCCTAGAATTTATGATATAACAGGATTTAAAACAAAAGACGACGCTTTTGTTTTTGCATTCAGAAATACAGCAGGTAGTGTAGGAACTCCATATGTTCAATTTGGTAATCCAATATCATTTCCACCTGGAAATTACCCAAGAAAGATTATCGCTGTATATAGAATAAAAAGCGATGGCAAGTTTCAGGCTGGCTGCAATGGGGTTTTATCAACACCAGCATCAACAACG
>NZ_JAWRYI010000156.1:0-352 GCF_046534705.1 Pseudomonas sp. SIMBA_068 | reverse complement strand
GATCGGCAGCGCGGCGGCAAGGGAATGAGGGCTAAGACGCGTTTCCATCCCGTAGGGCGGCGGGTGCTTTCAAACGTGGCACCGGAACCGCGCACATAGCGGGTCATGAAGGTCAGGCCAGGTACGCCGTATTCGGCGAAGTTCAGGTCGTAGCGAGCCTGCCAGGACTTCTCGTCTTCGGCGTTGAAGTCGGAGCGGGCAACGGAGTTGGCCAGGAAGATGGTGCCGCCACCGTCGACGCCGTAGGCGTAGTCGCCGTCGCCGCTGACTTTCTGGTAAGCCAGGGTGAAGGTGTGGGCGCCAATGTTGTAGGCGGCCGAGAGGCTGGCTGCGATGTTGTCCAGTTCGTTGC
>NZ_JAWRYI010001385.1:0-244 GCF_046534705.1 Pseudomonas sp. SIMBA_068 | reverse complement strand
GAAGAGGGCGAGTATCGCGTCCGCGTGCTGAAAAACGACCTCGCATAAACCTTTAAACGACTATCAGCGGCAGGGTGTCTGCGGACAGCCTGCCCGAATCAGGTAATTGAACATGTTGCAGTTAACCGCTATTCACCACATCGCCATCATCGCCTCTGACTATCAGCGCAGCAAAGCATTCTATTGTGACGTACTGGGTTTCCGTCTGATGGGCGAATATTACCGCGAAGCGCGGGACTCCTGG
>NZ_JAWRYI010001384.1:0-244 GCF_046534705.1 Pseudomonas sp. SIMBA_068 | reverse complement strand
CGACAAAGCAGCTAAGAGATGCCGTGGAGACTGTTCTGGAAAGTGACACGTACCGTGCCGGGATTGAAAAAATTGAAGAAAGCTTCCAAACAGCAGGTGGAACAGAAAAAGCATTACGTGTGATCGATCAATTTAAGCAGGCGAAACAGGCCCAATCATGAGTCTCAGCGTGTAGACAAACCCTCGCATTCGGTGTCGTGCCGGTGCTCACGAATCTCAAATTCGCTCCGCTTCAGTACTCGTC
>NZ_JAWRYI010001383.1:0-244 GCF_046534705.1 Pseudomonas sp. SIMBA_068 | reverse complement strand
CCTGAAAACACATAGAGACCCGTTATCGGCGGCGCGCCTGATTTCTTTATTTGCAGGGCCCGGGCTTGCCGTAATGCCAGTCATTTAAATGGTGGATGTGGAACACAGCGTTTGGTCGCGGCAGGTTCTTTTAACTGACTGGCATTAGGACTTGCCCGGGTTTTTTGACATGCCCGCTCACCTGCTGCAAAGTGCCCGCCCTCTAATAAGACCTCCTCAGCCTGCACGCCGGCCATCCTGTTCG
>NZ_JAWRYI010001382.1:0-244 GCF_046534705.1 Pseudomonas sp. SIMBA_068 | reverse complement strand
CTACAGTTCTAAAGGTAATGCACAGGAGGCACACGAAGCGATTCGTCCTTCTAGCGTTACTGTGCTGTCTGGACACCTTGAAGGTGTAGATGCCGATGCTAAAAAGCTTTACGAATTAATATGGCGTCAATTTGTAGCGTGCCAAATGGTACCTGCAGAGTACGATTTAACAACCTTAACTGTTGCGGCTAACGATTTTCAGCTTAAGGCAAAAGGGCGTGTGCTTCGTTTTGATGGTTGGACC
>NZ_JAWRYI010001381.1:0-244 GCF_046534705.1 Pseudomonas sp. SIMBA_068 | reverse complement strand
GCACTGACCTTTAAAGACACCACCATTACCTTCGCGCTGATTGGCTATGCGTTTGTTTCCGCACTGCTGCCAGTGTGGCTGATCCTCGCACCGCGCGACTATCTGGCAACCTTCCTGAAAATCGGCGTTATCGTCGGCCTGGCGCTGGGTATCGTGGTGCTGAACCCGGAACTGAAAATGCCTGCCATGACCCAGTACATTGACGGTACTGGCCCGCTGTGGAAAGGCGCTCTGTTCCCGTTCC
>NZ_JAWRYI010001380.1:0-244 GCF_046534705.1 Pseudomonas sp. SIMBA_068 | reverse complement strand
CAGGCTGTTGCCGAGGTTGGCAATGCCGACCTGCAGGCCAGAAACCCAGTCATATTTCGCGCCGCCTTGCTTGATACTTTTTGCTCGCTCAATACAGTCATCCACCAGCGCCGAGCAGAGAATATCGTGCACGTTCTCTTCCAGCATGGTGTCGACGACATATTCGATTTCGATTGATTTGCGGGTGTAGTAACGGATTTGCGTATCCCACGCGTCCATTACTTCATCGAAGTTGTTGAAGTTA
>NZ_JAWRYI010001379.1:0-244 GCF_046534705.1 Pseudomonas sp. SIMBA_068 | reverse complement strand
AAACGTACCCACCGTAATCAGGATTTGGGACCGTTCATCTCTCACGAAATGAACCGCTGCATCGCCTGCTACCGCTGCGTGCGTTACTACAAAGATTACGCTGGCGGTACAGATCTGGGCGTTTACGGTGCGCACGACAACGTCTACTTCGGTCGCCCGGAAGACGGCACGCTGGAAAGCGAATTTTCCGGTAACCTGGTCGAAATTTGCCCGACCGGCGTATTTACCGACAAAACGCACTCCG
>NZ_JAWRYI010000155.1:0-352 GCF_046534705.1 Pseudomonas sp. SIMBA_068 | reverse complement strand
GTGGCACCGACGCTTAGAACCGAGATAGCCGCCGTTGCATTGGCAAAGCGTGCGCATTCACGCAGATTTTTGCCTTCTAACAGTGCCGCAATAAAACCTGAAGCAAAGTTATCGCCCGCGCCAATGGTGTCGATGGCGGTTATTCCTGCGACCGCCGGCACCTTCATCGTCATGTCACCACGCTTGATAAAGCAGCCGTCTTTACCCGTTTTAATCACCACCGTTTTTACGCCGCACGCAAGAAAGCAGTCAGCAATTTCATCCAGTGTCTCTTTCCCGGTGAGTAATTTTGCCTCGGCATAATTAGGAAACAGATAATCGACATAACTCAATGCTTCGCAAATATCATCCA
>NZ_JAWRYI010001378.1:0-244 GCF_046534705.1 Pseudomonas sp. SIMBA_068 | reverse complement strand
AACCGCCACGGCGGTCATCAGCATTGCGCAGACGACAAAAATAATCAGTTCCATCATGACCTCCACAGGGCTAAGACTATTCTTAATATTGTAGTGGTCCGCTGTGCTTTTTTTAGGCAATGAGTGCGATTAATCTTAAAAGATGACCTGTGCGGCGACCCGTTTAATGCTGCTGTAACAACTTTACTTTTTAGGGGTTCAGGTCAGCAGGTGCGCTTTGCTACTCTTGGGGCAGGGTTTTACA
>NZ_JAWRYI010001377.1:0-244 GCF_046534705.1 Pseudomonas sp. SIMBA_068 | reverse complement strand
ACCAAGCTCGCCTGCAGCGTCGCCGGGCCGATGGCCGGCTCTGCGTCACGGTAGGCCTTGAGCATGTCCTGCAAGCGGGCGAAGTAGCTGCCCAGCGCCCCCAGGTTGGAGGAGACGAAGCCGATTGGGTTGTTGACCTCATGGGCGATGCCCGCCGCCAGTTGGCCAAGGGAGGCGAGTTTTTCTGATTGCACCAGCTGGCTTTCGAGCAGCTTGCGTTCATCGATCTCGCGCTGCAGCGCCG
>NZ_JAWRYI010001376.1:0-244 GCF_046534705.1 Pseudomonas sp. SIMBA_068 | reverse complement strand
GGCCGACGAGAATCACGACGACCAGCATCACGTACTTCCACAAAGGATAACGATTTAACACGGCAGTTCCCTTAGGGAAGAAAGAATTACAGCGCCTTGATAGTGCCTTTAGGCAGCACGGCGGCGACGAAATCACGTTTAATGACGACTTCATTGGTGTCATTCAGCGCGATAGCTACGTAGCCCGTGTCAGAGACTTTAGTTACGCGGCCTACAAGGCCACCGCTGGTCAGCACTTCATCAC
>NZ_JAWRYI010001375.1:0-244 GCF_046534705.1 Pseudomonas sp. SIMBA_068 | reverse complement strand
GGAAGAAAATCTGAAGGATGGAACTCACTCACTTTCTCCTGTCTGATGCCAGAGAACAGAAAAGTGTTGTGGGCCCATGCGGACAATTAACGAATTCATCGTCAGTTCAATCTCATTCACGGTGATATCTGAACGCAGCCAGAAGTAATTGCTGTCCACGCTCAGGACGGTTTTTAGCTGTTTTTTAGTACGCTCATCGACGTCAGCGAGTAGCGGCTGTGCAAGAAACTGATCGACATCTTCC
>NZ_JAWRYI010001374.1:0-244 GCF_046534705.1 Pseudomonas sp. SIMBA_068 | reverse complement strand
CAGTTCGCCGCTTTCCGTCATCAGGTTAATCGCCCGTCGCCACACTCCCGCTAACCGCCAGGACTGGCGATAATTCGGTGCACTACGGCTGGCAAGCAGAGGATGGATGATCGTCATTGCGCGTTCCTCAACCAATCCCCATGCTTTCAGCCAGTGCTTCCAGCGCCTGTTCAAAACACGCCAGCGGTGCCCGCACAGTGCCTGCGCCAATCTGCCCGATCCCCGCCTCTTTATGGGCGATACC
>NZ_JAWRYI010001373.1:0-244 GCF_046534705.1 Pseudomonas sp. SIMBA_068 | reverse complement strand
CTTTGACCTTGCTGCTAAGGATGTGTACGCCCAGCACGGGCGCGAAGAACACCGCCACCACCCACGACACGATCAGCGCCACGGCAATCACGGCAAACAGGGTGTAGGTATATTCACCGGCCGAACTGGCGTTCAGGCCGATCGGCACGAAACCGGCCACAGTCACCAGGGTGCCGGTCAGCATGGGGAAGGCTGTGGAGGTGTAGGCAAAGGTTGCCGCCTGCTCCTTGCTTTCACCCATCTC
>NZ_JAWRYI010001372.1:0-244 GCF_046534705.1 Pseudomonas sp. SIMBA_068 | reverse complement strand
GCTGTATCACCCTGGTACGCGACTACGACCCGAGCATTCCCGACGTATTGATCGACCGCGAACAGATGATCCAGGCGGTGCTCAATATCGTGCGCAACGCCATGCAGGCCATCAGCAGCCAGAACGAACTGCGCCTGGGCCGCATCAGCCTGCGCACCCGTGCCCTGCGTCAGTTCACCATCGGGCATGTGCGCCATCGCCTGGTGACCAAAGTCGAAATCATCGACAACGGCCCCGGAATTCC
>NZ_JAWRYI010001371.1:0-244 GCF_046534705.1 Pseudomonas sp. SIMBA_068 | reverse complement strand
CTGGTGGTGTCGCTGGTGCTGGCGCTGTTCGCCATTGTGTTCGGTACACGCAGCCTGGATGTGACCGAACACCACCGCGGCATGGTGCTGGCAATTGCCTTCGAATCGCTGATCAAGCTACTGGCCTTCCTCGCGGTGGGCATCTTTATCGTCTTCAACCTGTATGACGGCTTCGACGACCTGTTCAGCCAGGCTCGCCAGTCGATCCACTTGCAGGACTATTGGCAGGAGACCATCAACTGGC
>NZ_JAWRYI010001370.1:0-244 GCF_046534705.1 Pseudomonas sp. SIMBA_068 | reverse complement strand
CTGGCCGGTGCCGTCCGCGGTATCTCCGACATCATCAAGCGCCCAGGCATGATCAACGTCGACTTTGCCGACGTGCGTACCGTGATGAGCGAAATGGGCATGGCGATGATGGGCACTGGCTGCGCCAGCGGTCCGAACCGTGCACGTGAAGCCACTGAAGCGGCCATCCGCAACCCGTTGCTGGAAGACGTGAACCTGCAAGGCGCGCGCGGCATTCTGGTGAACATCACCGCAGGTCCTGACC
>NZ_JAWRYI010001369.1:0-244 GCF_046534705.1 Pseudomonas sp. SIMBA_068 | reverse complement strand
GAAGCGGCCATGTGCTATCGTTGCGCCGATACCGGAAAGGAACATAAGAGATTTCCCACATGAATGTGGCCGGGAGGCGAGCGCCAAACTGTGCACTTTCGCTGTTGCTGGCCGCCCTGTTCATTTCCATGGGCGCCGCCCGGGCAGATACCGCCACAACCACCGCCCAGGCCCAGCAACGCGCCAAGGCCGTGACCCAGGTCGTACTGGGTATCTTCAGCTATGCCCGCTGGCCGGTCGAACC
>NZ_JAWRYI010001368.1:0-244 GCF_046534705.1 Pseudomonas sp. SIMBA_068 | reverse complement strand
CTGTGATATCGAGGATTCCCTGGCCGGCCTCGACCCCGACCTGCTGATCACCGACTGCCCGGAATGCCTGTTCGGCCTGCGCCCGGCGATCCGCGCGCCAATCCTGCTGGTGACCGCCTATGGCAGCTTCCTGCCCAGCGAAGAGGCCAACGCCCTGGCGCCACTGCAACAGCAGGCCCGGCCCCTGGCGCGCAATGCGTTGTATCAGACCCTGCGACGCTCGTTGCTGGGGGAAACCATCACC
>NZ_JAWRYI010001367.1:0-244 GCF_046534705.1 Pseudomonas sp. SIMBA_068 | reverse complement strand
AGCCTATGCTGGCCCCCTTGCTTTGAGTTTATAAGCTGTCTGAAACCAGAATTGAGTTGGATTTGAGTCTATTAACAGATTCAAATCCTGGGGGAACTTAGCAGCAACTCAAAAGCTCAGGGGCGCAGGGAACACGGTCAGAGGAGGAAAGCGTCCCGCGCCAGGACGGCGCGGGCCGAGCGTGCCATGGATGGCGGCTTTTGCGACTTTCCGATCTGACCGTGTTCCCTGCGCCAGCTCGATC
>NZ_JAWRYI010001366.1:0-244 GCF_046534705.1 Pseudomonas sp. SIMBA_068 | reverse complement strand
GTATTTATGTACGCTGGGAGCTTTAAACACCGGATTGAGATACAGCGCTGTCACGCCAAGCTTTTTCAGATACGGCAGTTTTTCGCTTATCCCGTCCAGATCGCCGCCATAGAACGTTGATCCGCCCGCCTGCGCCGTGACCGGTTCATCCCAGTCACGCAAGATGATCTCTTGTCCGGCTGCATGATGGTAATAGACATGATCCTGTTCAGCTTCACGAGGAAGACTACGCGCAAAACGATCA
>NZ_JAWRYI010000154.1:0-354 GCF_046534705.1 Pseudomonas sp. SIMBA_068 | reverse complement strand
CAGCCACGCTCCCCACCAGCCTGCGCGAGGCCCCTTTCTATCAGAGCGTATTTGTCGATGAAGTGCAGGACTTTAGCGAGCAGCAGATCTATTTGATGACCTCCCAGGCTGATCCGCGTTATAGCGCGATCACGGTGGTGGGAGACCGTTCGCAGCAGTTGCTGCACAATGAAGAAATACACATTGCGGATTGCTTCCCGATTGGCAAACGCCCAGAGTTTGTGGCGTTGGATGAGAATTTGCGGCAGAAAGGGCAGCCGGATCTAGCCGCGCTGAGTACGGTACTGCGGCAGTTGTTCGAGCGCGGAGCCGATACGGATGTACAGCATCTAGACGCTGACGTTCTGCATGATC
>NZ_JAWRYI010001365.1:0-244 GCF_046534705.1 Pseudomonas sp. SIMBA_068 | reverse complement strand
GACGCCCATTACCGCGAACTTCCGTGAAGGCCTGAACGTGCTTCAGTACTTCATCTCGACTCACGGCGCGCGTAAGGGTCTGGCCGACACGGCACTGAAGACCGCGAACTCGGGTTACCTGACCCGTCGTCTGGTCGACGTGACGCAGGACCTGGTGATCACCGAGGACGATTGCGGCACCTCGCAGGGCTACAACATGAAGGCCCTGGTGGAAGGCGGTGAAGTCATCGAGCCGCTGCGCGAC
>NZ_JAWRYI010001364.1:0-244 GCF_046534705.1 Pseudomonas sp. SIMBA_068 | reverse complement strand
ATCGCTGCCCTGCCACAGAACGCGAAGTTAAAAATCAAACGTCCGGTGAAGGTGCAGCCGATTGCCCGCGTCTGGTACAAAGGAGATCAAAAACAAGTACAACACGCTTGCCCTACACCGCTTATTGCGCTGATTAATCGGGATAATGGCGCGGGCGTGCCGGATGTTGGGGAGTTGTTAAATTACGATGCCGACAATGTGCAACACCGTTATAAACCACAGGCGCAGCCGCTTCGTTTGATCA
>NZ_JAWRYI010001363.1:0-245 GCF_046534705.1 Pseudomonas sp. SIMBA_068 | reverse complement strand
GTTGTAGTACTGCGGCGCGATGAAATCGTAGTAACCCTCCAGTGCCTGGATGTAGGCGACGTACGCCCCGGTCGTGACGAGATAGGGGAACTCCGGTGCCATGCTGATAATGAAGTGTTTGCCTTCGCCCGCGTAGTGATCCTTCACCAGTTTCAGTGCAGCCGGCAAAACGGTCTTGTTGTTGGCGGTGTGAATGGCTTTCTGCTAAAGGTCGATGTCCAGCCCATCGAAACCATAAGTTTCCA
>NZ_JAWRYI010001362.1:0-245 GCF_046534705.1 Pseudomonas sp. SIMBA_068 | reverse complement strand
AAAGTGGAGTGGGTTTGCTGATGTTTTTCTTGCGTGAAACGGGAGCCTTCAACGAAATTGACAATGGTGGTGGGATGCAGGCGAAACTTTTCACAAGAACGCCGAGTGGTTTCAACATCTTTACCACGTCGCTCCGGATGACGTAATAAATAAGCGCGGGAATAACGCTTCATAAACGGCATATCCAGCGCCCAGCACGCCAGGCCAAGAAATGGCACCCAGGCCAGCTGTTGCTTGAGGAAATA
>NZ_JAWRYI010001361.1:0-245 GCF_046534705.1 Pseudomonas sp. SIMBA_068 | reverse complement strand
GCAGGCTGGCCTCCACGCAGAACTTGCCCAGGGGCTGCAGCGCCAACCCGACGGCAGTGGCCCGCTCACAAAAGTCCTGTTCTTCCACACCCGGCGGCAACCACAAGACAAAGTGCAACCCGGCCTGCTGGCCACTCACTGAGCAGCCATCCGGCAGGCACGCGAGCAATGCATCGCGCCGCGCCTGATAAGCCTGGCGCGAAGCGCGCAGGTGCCGCACAAAGGCGCCGCTGCCAAGCAACTCC
>NZ_JAWRYI010001360.1:0-245 GCF_046534705.1 Pseudomonas sp. SIMBA_068 | reverse complement strand
GGTGTGCAACGGCCAGTTGCAGGACTACCGTGCAGTGTTGCTGGAGCTCGACTGGGTGCCCGGCAAACCGGTCAGCCTGGGGCGCGATGCGGCCGACGCCCTGGGCAGTGGTGAGGGTGGCAGTGTGCGTCTGGTTGCCGTCGGAGGCGCGGGCCTGCGCAGACAGCTCGTAACAGCAAGCTCGAAACGAAGCGTTTCGCGGTGGCAGAGGTCGCCGCTCAAGGAGATAGCATGATCGTTCGTCC
>NZ_JAWRYI010000153.1:0-355 GCF_046534705.1 Pseudomonas sp. SIMBA_068 | reverse complement strand
ATGCAATGGGGGTGAGCAAGCTCACTGGCAGAAACTCAGACGCTACCAGGGCGAAGGCACAGAGTGACATCGCCAGCACAGCACTCCAGACCTGGCGGCTTGAATGCTGAAGGGGTAGTGAATCCCGTTCGAGCGAAACCGGCTCACGCTTGTACAAATTGTTCGCTCCATGGGGCATGTCCGCGGCTCCCGCAGTGAATGAACTGCCATCTTCCTCGCGTAAACCGGCCTACCAGTAGAGCAAATGGCTAGTGTTCTTGCCTAAATCGCCAACCCGTGCTGACCGGGCATGGACATCTCAGGCAGCAAACGCGTAGTGTTTTCCCACGAGATCATCGGATGCTTCCCATGAACC
>NZ_JAWRYI010001359.1:0-245 GCF_046534705.1 Pseudomonas sp. SIMBA_068 | reverse complement strand
GTATCCCTCTCGGGCGTAGGTGGCGAGGTCGATAATGGTGATATCTGCTTCCGGCCACGCAGTCCCCTCTCTGTTGAAGAGATCCCCGTCAGCGCCCTGACAAAACATGTCCATGGCGTCCGCCATTTCAAGCATACGAGTGCGCCTTTGCTCTGGCAGGTTGGTGTCACCACCAGACGCTCTTAGCGCGTTCCGTACATCTTCAGTCAATACCGTTCTGCGCTGCTCGGAGCAGGCTGTGGCCG
>NZ_JAWRYI010001358.1:0-245 GCF_046534705.1 Pseudomonas sp. SIMBA_068 | reverse complement strand
CCAGCAGAACCTCGCGCAGATCCGTATTGAAGATAACAACATTCGCTACAGCGCTGACAGCTTCCGGCTTGACGTGCCTGGCGCACCGGAGAGTGTTAAAAGCTTCAGCGGCATCTCACGGCCAGAGAGCTGGGGCCGCTGGTCTAACGCTAATCTCGCGCGCGAGGTTCATATCGACTATATCGATGCGTTGCCCGCGAAGTTCGATCTGGTGATCACCGCGGGTGCGTATGGCCCCAACGCGC
>NZ_JAWRYI010001357.1:0-245 GCF_046534705.1 Pseudomonas sp. SIMBA_068 | reverse complement strand
GGCTGTGATCGATATCGGCATGCAGCTGCAGGCTTTGCGCTACGGTAACAGCCACACCGGCGCCCACCTCCAGGCGGGAGCCTGAGAGATCGTTGGAGAAGCGGGTTTCGTTGACCTTTACATCATTGTTGTTGATGAACTCGTGAGCGTAGGCAGCACGCAGGTAGGGTTGAACAATGCCACCCGCTGACATCTCGAAGTTGCGCCCGACTGTCGCACCAGCCTTGCCCAGCACGGACCGGACA
>NZ_JAWRYI010001356.1:0-245 GCF_046534705.1 Pseudomonas sp. SIMBA_068 | reverse complement strand
AGCGAATCCGAGAACACCAGCGTCTTGGCGCGCGGGTCGACGCGGTTCTTGCGATAGTGCTCGAGCAAGCGTTCGCCCCAGACGAAGGGATCGCCCGAATCGTGCCGCGCGCCGTCGAACAGCTTGCAGAAATACATGTCAAAGTCGCGCAGGAAGGCGTCCATGCCATAGACGTCCGACAGCGCGATGCCGAGGTCGCCGCGGTATTCCTTGGCCCACACTTCCAGCGCGAACACCTGCGAATC
>NZ_JAWRYI010001355.1:0-245 GCF_046534705.1 Pseudomonas sp. SIMBA_068 | reverse complement strand
AGCGCGATGGCAATCAGCAGAATTACACAATTCCGTATTCAACAGTGCCAATTTTACAACGCGAAGGGCGTTTCAAATTTGATCTGACGGCGGGCGATTTTCGTAGCGGTAATAGTCAGCAATCATCACCTTTCTTTTTTCAGGGCACGGCACTCGGTGGTTTACCACAGGAATTTACTGCCTACGGCGGGACGCAATTATCTGCCAATTACACCGCCTTTTTGTTAGGGCTGGGGCGCAACCTC